>JACQVU010000122.1 GCA_016209585.1 Planctomycetota bacterium | reverse complement strand
GGGGGGGCCGGGGGTCGGAGACCAGTGATCAGTTGTCAGTTGTCCGTCGCCGGTTCCCCCAACACCGCTATTCAAACAGCGCCCGCGCCCGATTTCAAACTCTTGCCGTCTTCCGGTTACCCGTTCAAGCGCGAGTGGCCGCCGGCGTCCAGAGCGCCATGCCCACCGCGGCGATCCTGGGTGGCGTCGTCGCCACGCGCGGCGCCGGTGACCGGACGCCACGTCACCACGGGTCGGCGACGTGGCAGGCGCGGCCGGTCTTCTCGATATAGTCCTGGTGGTACTCCTCGGCCGGCCAGAAGGTCTGCGCCGCCTGCACTTCGGTGACGATCTTCCGACCGGCGTACTCCTTCTTGCGGGCGAGTTCCCGGATGAAAGCCTCCGCCTCGCCCTGCTGGCGTTCGTTGGCGAAATAAACGCCGGAGCGGTACTGGTCGCCCACGTCGGGCCCCTGGCGGTTAAGTTGCGTGGGATCGTGCATCACGAAGAAGGCTTCCAGCAGGCGGTGGTAGGTGATGCGCCGGGGGTCAAACACCACCTTCACCGTCTCCGCGTGCCCCGTCGCGTGTCCGCATACCTCCTGGTAGGAGGGGCGCTCGGTGCGGCCCTGCATGTAGCCGCTCACGGCGTCCACCACGCCCGGCCCCCGCTGGAAGAAGTGTTCAATGCCCCAGAAGCAGCCGCCGGCGAAGTAGGCCGTCTCGGTTTCCACGGGGCGGCTCTCGGCGGGCAGCGGAGCGCCCCGAAAGGCGAAGCGCAGCGAGGCCGAGTTCAGGCAGAAACGGCGCCCGCTGGGCGGCGGACCGTCGGGGAAGACGTGGCCGAGGTGCGCGTCGCACCGCGCGCAGAAGATCTCGGCGCGGCTCATCCCGTGGCTGGTATCGGCCCGCTCGCCGACGTGGCCTTGGTCGACGGGCGTGTGGAAACTGGGCCAGCCGGTGCCGGAGTTGAACTTGTGTTCGCTGGAGAAGAGCGGCAGCCCGCAGACGACGCAGAGATAAGCGCCCTCCTTCTTGTTGTCGAGCAGCGTGCCGCAGAAGGGGCGCTCGGTGTCGGCGCGCTGGGTGATACGGAAGGCTTCGGGATCGAGCGCCTTCGCCAGTTCCTCCACGCGGGCGCGCGGCAGGGGCGTGATGTCGTAGCCGGATTTTGAGTAGCGCGGGTTGGTCTTGGTCTCCACGGATTCCCCTTGCGGTTGCGTTGGCGTCCGCGGCGTTTCAGCCACGGCGCCGGCCGGCGCGCCGGCGCCCGCGCTGGCGGACAGCGGCTGCGACGCGGTTTGCGGCCCCTTCGCGGCGGGTTCGGCCGGGGCGGCGGGGTAGCGGGTGCGCGCGCGCACCTCGCCCTCGCAGCCCGGCGCGGCCCCAGCGGCGCCAAGGAGGACGGCGGCGAAGAGAATGGCGCGAACATTGTACACGGGCATGAAGTCGGTCCTCCGGGGCGTCCGCCCGGATCGATTATAGATGGCCGCCGGTGTGAGGAGCGCGGAAGTTCACGCCGTCGTGGCCCGTCGCCCCCCTTCCGCGCGGCGAAATTCGACCGTGGCCAAGGAGTTTTCCGCCCAAGGGCGCTCACGGCGCGGAGTACAATCAGGAACCGTGGCTCGGCCGATGCGCTGGGCCGCATGGGATCCTCCTTCGGTGGTAGTGGAGGCGACAATGGCTGTCACGAAGACGCGGGCGATGGTGGCGGCGGCGTTTCTGGCGCTCGGCGCGACGTTGTTCCTGGCGGCGGAAGAGGAAGACGGCGAAAGCCGGCCGGTGGTCACCGGCCCCTGGCTGCAGGGGCTGGAGGCCGACTCCATCATCGTGATGTGGGAGACGGCGGAGGAGTTCGCGGGGTCGGTGGGGTACGGCCGGACGATGGACCTGGGCCGAACGGCGAAGGAGGACCAGGCGCGGAAGATTCATGAGGTGCGGCTCACCGGCCTGACCCCCGACACGAAATACTCGGCGCGGGTGGTGGTGGGCGGGGGGAAGGAAGGGCCGCTGCTGGCGTTCAAGACGGGGATCGCGAAGCCGCGGCCCTACACGTTCGTGGTCTACGGTGATTCCCGGATCTCGAAACTGGGCGCGCACCTGCACGAGCGGCTGGCGAAGGGGGTCGCGCGGTGGGACGCCGACGCCGAGTTCGTGCTGCACATGGGCGACTACGTCTTCGACGGGCGCAATTATGAGGAGTGGAAGGCGCAGTACTTCGACCCGGCGCGCGACCTTTTGCGCCGGGTGTCGGTCTTCCCGATCATCGGCAACCATGAGCACGGCGCCGACTGGTACTACAAGTACTTCGCGGTCAACGCCGAGCGCGAGAACACCTACGCCTTCACCTACGGCGACGCCCGCTTCATCTGTTTCGACTCCAACCAGCCCTTCGCGGCGGGAAGCCCGCAGTACGAGTTCATCGAGAAGGAACTGCGGGGCGCGAGCCAGCGGTGGAAGTTCCTGGCGTGCCACGCGCCGGCGCTGTCGTCCGGGTTCCTGATGAGCGAGGATTTGCTGCGGGAGATCGCCCCGCTGGCGGAGAAGCATGGGGTGGACGTGTTCTGGGCGGGCCACGACCACCACTACGAGCGCTCGTTGAAAGACAACGTGATGCACATCGTGTCGGGAGGCGGCGGCGCGGAACTGAACCCGTTGCCGCTGAACCGGAACAAGAAGAACTTCTGGTCGCAGTACTTCCGGGGCGTTTTGCACTACTGCCGGGTGACGGTGGAGGAGAACAAGGTGACGGTGGAGGCGCGCGCCCCGTCGGGCGTCTGCTTCGACCGCTGGGAGAT
>JACQVU010000118.1 GCA_016209585.1 Planctomycetota bacterium | reverse complement strand
GGCGGCGTCGAACTCCGGCCCGCCGCCGACGGCGCGGTACGCCGCCACCGCGTTGACGAAGAAGGTCTGGTGGCACTCGAAGAAGAGATCGTTGTTCCGCGAAAGACGCATCGGAAGGCGCAGCGGGCCGCGCCGCACCCACCACCAGCCGGGGTGCCACTGGAAGGCCCCGTCAGCCTCCATGCGCGCCGGGCTGGTGACGCCGGCCAGCGCCCGCGCGATGGCGGGGCGGGCGCGCTCCTGCCAGCCCAGCGCCCGCGCGGCCTCGGCCAGCGCCCAGATCGCGTACATCCAGCGTTGGTGGTGGGCGTGGCGCCAGTCGGGCAGCCGAAAGCGGCCGGCGGAGTCCTGGGCGGCCAGCAACCGCTCGGTCTCGCGCGCCAGCAGGGCGCGGGCGGCGGGGTCCGCGCCGGCCAGCGCCGCGAGGCCGATCAACACCGGGCAGTGATGGAGGTCGACGAGCGCCCCAGGAAACTCCCGCCACCGCGAAAGCAGCGCGCCGGCGGCCTCCACCGCCCGCGGGCGGTCGAACAGCACGCCGCCCAGCGCCAGCGCCGGGAACAGCCCGTACCAGACGCCGCCCTCGCCTGTGGCGGGAGGCGGAGCGACGGCCAGAACGTCGAGTTGCATGGCGGCCAGCAGCCGCGTCGGCTCCGGGAGGGGGAGGTCGCGCGCCAGGAGGGCCACGTTCCAGAGCGCGAAGGGGCCGAACAGGTCGCGCGGGTGCTCGGTGGCGAAGTCCGGCGCCCACTCGCGCTCGCCCAGCCGCCGGTAACGGCCGATGAGGCGGCCGGCGCCGCCGTCCCAGAAGCCGCCGGCGCCGTCGCGGGCGTCGGAGTAGAGTCGCGCCAGCGCCTCGTCCGCGGCGGTCTGGTGGTGGGTCGCTGGGGCCGTCACCCGAGTTGGTTCACCGCGAGCCATTCGCCGAGGCAGAGCAGCCGCCAGAGCAGGGCCTGATGGTCGCGACGGCCGGCGACGTGTTCGTCGAGCATGGCGCGCGCCGCGCCCGCGTCCACCCAGCGATGATACCACGCGGACTCGGCCCGCCCGGAAAGGCGCTCGGCGGCCCAGGAAACGAGCGAGCCGCGCAACCATGCTCCCACGGGGGTCGGGAAGCCCAGTTTCAACCGCCGCCGCCGGATGCGCTCGGGGATCAACCCCAGGGCCGCGCGGCGGAAGAGCCACTTGGTCGCGCCGCCCCGGATTTTCACCGACGCCGGCAGCGCCGCCACGAACTCCACCAGCCGGTGGTCGAGGAAGGGGCAGCGATTCTCCACGCCGTGCGCCATGGTCACTCGGTCGCCGTACCGCAGGAGAGGGGGCAGCGAGGTTTCGGTCAGCGCGCGGCGGAGCAGGGCGTTGAGGTCCGCCCCCCGCTCGCCCCAAGCGGGTTGAACGGTGGCGAACCCCGCCGTCCACGCGGGGCGCAGCGGCAGGGCGCGGCGTGCCGAGGGCCGGCCGCGGATGCGCTCCCACACCAGCGCCGCGGGATACTGCGCCAGCACGCCGCGGTTGGCCCATGCCGTGGCCAGCAACCCCGGCGCCGCGAAGAGGCGCCCGGCCATGTTCGCCCCGCGCCATGCCGCCGGCAGAAAGTGCATGTAGCCACCGGCCAGTTCGTCGGCGCCCTGGCCGTCCACCAGCACCTTCACCTTCCCGCCGGCCATGGCCGCCACGCACCACTGGGAATAGGGGCCGGGCAGGCGGCTGGGCTGGTCCAGGTGATGAACGAAGTCGGGGAACTCGCGGGCGAAGCGGGCGGCGTCGGCCCGCACACCGTTCGGCTCGCACGACAGCGCCCGCGTGGCCGCGGCGATGTAGTCGGTCTCGTCGTATCCCGGTTCGACGTAGCCCGACGAGAAGACCGGCAGCGCCCGCGAGCCGGCCTCGTTCGCCAGCGCGAGCAGCAGCGTGCTGTCTAATCCGCCCGACAGCGCCAGCCCCACCGCGGCATCGGAGCGCAACCGCAACCGGGTGCTGTCGGCCAGCATCTCCCGCGCCTGGGCCGCGGCGGCGGTGGCTGGAAGGTCCAGCGCGCGATCCGGGTCGATGCGCCAGAATCGGCGCTCTCGCCAAGTCCACGCGGCGGGATCGAACACCGACACCGACGCGGCCGGGAACTCGCGCACGTCGTGGAAGAAGGTCCGCCCGCCGCTTTCCATTTCGGCGAACGAGAGGTAGCGGAAGACGGTCTCCTGGTCGGGCGCCCAGGTCACGCCGCTCACGGGGCGCAGCGCCTTGATCTCCGAGGCGAAGGCCACCAGCCCGACCCGCGCGTCGTGGAAGAGGTAGAGCGGCTTCTTGCCGAAACGGTCGCGGGAGAGCAGCAGCCGCCGGCCGTCCCAGATCGCGTAGGCCCACATGCCGAGGAAACGTTCCGGCGCCGCGTCGCCCCAGTGCTGGTGGGCGGCCAGGATCACTTCGGTGTCGGATCGCGTGGCGAAGTGATGCCCCGCCATCTCCAGTTCGGCGCGCAGTTCGACGTGGTTGTAGATCTCTCCGTTGAAGACGATGACCTCTCCCGCCGCCCCGGCCATCGGCTGGTGACCGGCGGGCGAGAGGTCGAAGATCGCCAGGCGAAGGTGCCCCAGGGCGAGCGAAAGGCCCCGATCGCCGCCGACGGGCCCGGGAGGCACGAAGGTCTCCCACACGCCGCGGTCGTCGGGGCCGCGGTGTTTGATGCTCTCCATGCCGCGACGCAACTCGTCGGCGAGCGGAACCGGACCGCGCCGGATGATGCCAAGGATGCCGCACACGACGTTAACCTAGCCGTTCCCCCCCCGCCGCCACGACGGCTTGGCCGAACCGACGGGCGACGACGCGCCGCACGGCGTTCCATTGCCAATCAGTCGCGTCGACGCACTCCGCCAGCATGCGGCCGCGCCGCGCGGCGAGCGTGGCGCGCAGGTTGGGCAGGTCGCCCAGCCACCGCTCCGCCAGCGCCAGCAGGTCGTCGAAACGGTCGGGCGTGAAGCCGCGGGTCAGGCCGAAGCGGTGCTCCAGTTCCTCCAGGTAACTGATTCGCCCGACGAAGGTGTTGCAGCGCAACGCGGGCACGCCCAGCACGGCGGCCTCGGCGGCCATGGTCTGCGAGTCGCCCACGTACATGGAGGCGAACGCCAGCACGTCGTGCAACTTGTCCGGGGGCAGGGGGAAGCGGTACGGCTCGAACTCCGGGCGCAGGGCGCCTTCGGCGGTGATGAGCACGCGGCCGCGCCGCGCCAGGGTCTCGACCAGCCGCCGCGCGCCGTCCGGGCCGATGCCGCGGGCGGCGGCGTCGTGATGCGCCTTCAGCGCGACGAGGCGGACGATGAAGAAGGGATCGTCGGGATCGATGCCCACGGAGCGCGGCACGGCCGGGTCGGGCGTGAAGTGGGCCGGGTGGAGGTAGGCGAGTTCGTGGTAGCCGGGATAGGTGAGGTGGCGCGCGCCGTGCGCCTCGTGCGCAAGGCACTCCGGCGTCACCACGAAGGTCGCCGACGGATAGGCCAGCCGCGCGAAAAGCGGCACGGCGTTGCGGTCGTCTTCATTGAACACCAGCGACGGCCGCCCGACCAGCCGCCCGACGAGGCCGATGCTCATCGACGTGCCCAGTAAGGCGTGCGGCCGGAAACGGGCCGCCGCCGCCAGCACGCCGGCGGTGCGGCGCAGCAGTTCCCAGCCGCCGGCGGCCTTGGAGCCGCCGCCGGCGCGCGACAGCACTTGCTGCGGGATGCCGTAGCGGCGGCAGAGCGGCACGGTGACCTCCTTCTCGCGCGTCAGCGCCAGCGCCCGCCCGCCGTTCGCCCGCACCCGTGCGATCAGGTGGCGGAAGAGGTGGACATGCGCGGGGTGGACGAGGTCGAAAAGCAAACGCATTGCGGGCGGGCGGGCGGCGACGCGGCGAGCGCCGCGCGGGTCACACGGAGAAGTTGGCGCCGTCGGCCTCGCCGTCGCCGTCGCCGTCAGTGTCGCCATCGGCGCCCATGTGGTCGATGTCCGACTTCGTCGCCTTGATC
>JACQVU010000120.1 GCA_016209585.1 Planctomycetota bacterium | reverse complement strand
GGCAGGCGGGGCGCCGGGGCGCGCGGGCCGGCGGCACGCCGTTCGAGCAGTTCGTGGCCGAGCACAAACCCGCGCTGGCCGTGGGAGGCGCCGTGGCCGGCATGCTGCTCATTCTGTTGATCCTGGCGTTGAGCCGGGGCGGGGGCGGTTCGCGGCCCGCGCCGTCAACGACGACGACCGTGGCCACGCCGTCGTTGTCCGACAGGCTGAACGGGTCGGCTGGGGTTTCAAGCGGCGGGCGGAGCGGCGCGTCCTCCGCGCGGCCGGGCGCGTTGGGCGAGCCGGCGTCGTCGGGGAAGGGCGGCGGCGCGGCGGCCGATCCCGCAGCCGAGCGCAAGGCGATGCTCGCGAAGCAGACTGAAGAGAAGATGCTGGCCGAGGGCAAGGTGCTGGTGGATGGCAAGTGGCTGCCGGCGCTGGAGGCGTCGCAGCAGAAGGAGCGGGCGCGGGTGAAGGCCGCGGGGATCGACTGGGCGCGGGAGGTGTTCAACATCAACGAGGCGCGGATCGCGCTGATCCGCGCGATCTCCGAGGGGGAGGTGGCCACGGGCACGGGGTTCCTGGTGTCTGACAACGGGCTGGTGATCACCAACGCCCACGTGATCGCGGGCGCGGACCAGATCGAGTGCGCCTTCTCGCGCAAGGTGGGCGGCTCCGGCACGCAGACCGGCCCGGCCGAGGTGCGGATGTACGACCCGGATGTGGATATCGCGCTGCTCAAGGTCTCGCGGTTCTTCCCGAACGTGGGAGTCGCCGGGCGCAAGGAGCAGCATAAGGTGGCGACCGGCGACCGGGTGTGCGTGATCGGCAACCCCGGCGGACTGGAGCACACCATCACCGAGGGGCTGGTGAGCCACAGCGATCGCCAGGAAGAGAACCGCCATTTCATCCAGATTTCGGCGGCAGTGAACCCCGGCAACAGCGGCGGCCCGCTTTTCGACTCCGAGGGCAGCATCATCGGCGTGGTGACGCTCAAGGCCAACAACCTCGAAGGCACGGGCTACGCGCTGCCGGCGGCGGAGATTGAACGGGTGCTCCGCGATCACCAGGCGCGTTACAAGAACGCCACGCTCTACGCCCACCAGGGCGGCTGGTACACGCAGGCCGACCTGGAGAAGCGCGGCCTGGCCGTGTACGGGGGCGCGATTTTCACAAAAGCGGAGTTGGAGCAGTTGATAAAGCAGGTCTCCTACGTGGCCTACGCCGGCAAAATTTCCGACGCCGCCGACGCCTGCTTCGCCATGGCGCATCTGGTGGAGGGGCGGGCCGACATCGAGACGTTCAAGTCTCTGCTCGACCAGGCCAACGCCGGCCACGCGGCCGCGCTTCCCCAGTTGACGCCGGAGGAGAAGAAACTGGCCTCCTTCCTTCAGCTGGAGGCGGCGCTGAAGAAATACAACGAGGCGCATGCGTTCTGGGTGAAGGTGAACGGCGCCGCGGCCGCCAACAAGGACGAGGAGGTGAAGAAGATGAAGCCCGATCTCGACAAGACGTTGTCGCAGGGCCACGACCTCTCTCTCGGCCTCCTGCTCCTCCTCCGGCAGCACAAGTAGCGGCTGTTTCGGTAGGCGCTTCGCCCGCGATCCCGAACGAGAGCGTGTCGGGCAAGGAGGGCGAAAGGCGAGTTGCCAGTCGTCAGTGTTCAGTTGTCAGCCACTTGGACGTCCCCTTCCTGACAACTGACAACTGGCGACTGACAACTGATTTCGGAATCCATGGTCCGGGTGATCTTCATCTCCAACGACATGGTCGGCGAGAAGGTCGCCGGCCCCGGCATCCGGTCGCTGGAACTGGCGCGCCGCCTGGCGTCACGGTTCGAGGTCGCGCTCCTCGGACCGGAACGCCCGCCGGAGGGGATCGCCGGCGCCGCCATGAGCCTCGGCTCCTGGCGCGGCGCCGACCTCTCCCGCGAACTGCCCGCCGCCGACGTGGTGGTCTCCCAGGGTATCGGCTGGCCCATGCGCCGGCTCGTCACCTCGCCGGCCTGGCAGGTGATCGACCTCTACGACCCGCTTCACCTGGAAGAAACCGCCCTGCGCCACGCCCGCGGCGGAGCCTGGCGCGCGCCGGAGACCGTGCATCTGCAATACGATCTGCTGCTGCGCCGCGGCGACTTCTTCCTGTGCGCCTCAGAACGCCAGCGCGACCTCTGGCTCGGCCACCTGCTCGCGGCCCGGCGCATCGACCCGCCCACCTACGAAGGCGACCCGGCGGCCCGGCGGCTCATCGACGTCGTCCCCTTCGGTCTCTCCGAGACCCCGCCGACCCGCTCCTCCCGCCCGGCGTTGAAGGGGGCGTGGCCGGGCATCGCCGCCGGCGACTTCGTCCTGCTCTGGAACGGCGGACTCTGGAACTGGCTCGACCCCGTCACCGCCGTCCGCGCCGCGATGGAGGCCGCCAAGGTTGCGCCGCGCCTGCGGCTCTTCTTCATGGGCCTGAAACACCCCCATCCCGGCGTGCCGGAGATGCGGGCCGCCGCCGACGCCCTGGCGTTGGCCCGTTCGCTCGACCCCGCCAGCCGCCACCTTTCCTTCAACCATGACTGGGTTCCCTACGAACGCCGCGCGGACTTCCTGCTCGACGCCGACCTGGCGGTGTCGCTGCACCACGACACGCTCGAAGCCCGCTTCGCCTTCCGCACCCGCCTGCTCGACTGCCTCTGGGCCGGCCTCCCTCCCATCGCCACCCGCGGCGACGCCCTCGCCGACCTCATCGCCGCCTCCGGCGGGGGCGTCGCCGTCCCTCCGGGCGACGTGGCAGCCGTGCGCGACGCCGTGCTGGCGGCCATGGCCGAGCCGGGCCGGCGCGCCGCCCAGGCTGACGCGCTCCGCCGCCTGGCGGCTGACTTCACCTGGACCCGCGCCGCCGCCCCGCTGGTCGAGTGGATTGAGCGGCACGTCGCGGCCGGCTCCCGCTCGCCGCGGCGGCTGCGGGCGTTTTCGCCCGCGGTCATCACCTACTTCAGCCGCAAGGCGGTGGAGTTCACGGCGGAGCGCGGCCTGGGCTACCTGGTGAAGAAGGCCATCCATCAATTCAAGCCCGACTACGATCCCGATAGGACATGATGTCGCGAAGCCCCACGGCCGGTCGGTTGAAATCACCTCTTCTCCTGGTGTTGAACAAACAGCGCGTACATGCGGCGCTCGACTTCGGCCGCGCCCGCGCCGAAACGCGGGGGGTCGATGATGTAGCGCTCGATGCCCGTGTGACGCTTCACCCGCAGGGCGTAGCCCGTCGACACCTCCCGAACATCGACGATCTCCTCATGAGCGACAGTCCAGGCGCGACCGAACAACGTGTGAAAAACGGCCGTTTCACCGCTGAACACAACGCGGGTCACGTGCAGAGAAACATGGGCGCGGAAGACGATGGCGTATGCAACAAGGAAAATGGGCAGATAGAGTCCCGGGGCGGCCTTCCATACGTCGCCCCCCGCGTCGACCTTCCCGATCCACAGTCCGAGAAGAAACGCTCCTGACGCCACGAGAAAGAAGAGCACATTCAATGGGCTGAGAAGCCCGCGGTTGTGATACTCCCGAAGCGACGCGGCGCTTTCCATTCCGTCGTGCGGCGCTTGGGCCGGCGCGGAGCGCGCGTCAGATTCTACCTTTGAGCTCTCCATACTCGCCCCTTCGATAGCAAGGCGCCATTCTGTGATGATACCAGGAGAACGCGCTCGCGTGGCCCCCCGCTCTGGGGCGCCCGTACGGCGGCGGCCCGCGAGCGAGAGGGCCGGGAACCCGGAGAACGAATCCCGTCGCCAGCGCCAGCGCCAAGGCGTGGCGGCGGGAAGGCGGGGGTCACGGCAGGGGCGCGGCGGGGGACGGGGCGCGGGCCATTGTCTCGGTCTGGCGCGAGAGGCGCGCGGTCTGCCGCCGCTCGACCCCGCGGGCGGCGGGTGGAAGCACGGGCATTCCCACCGGCGGATGGTGGATGGCCAGGCGGGTGATGCGCCGGTCGGTGGCCGCGGTGACCGTGAGGCGCACGGTCGGCGGCGGGTCGCGGGCGGCGAAGGTCTCTCCCGGCTCACGTTCGGCCGGGGGCGACCCGGACGCCTGTTCCGTCACCGGCGTCCCCGGCTCCCGCTGGTCCGCGTCGGCGGCGGGGAGAACGGGGCTGACGAGGGCCGCGCCGTCGGGTCCCAGGTCCACGCTCTCGCCGGGCCTGGGCATGTGGCCGAGGCGGTTGAAGAGCCAGCCGCCGACGGTTTCGTACTCGTCGTCGGGGACGCGGATGCGGAGGAGGTCATTCACTTCGTCAATGCGCATGCGGGCGTCGACATGGGTCTCGCCGGAAGCCACCCGGGTGTAGAGGCGCCCCTCCTTCTCGTCCCACTCGTCGAAGATGTCGCCGACGATCACCTCGATGATGTCCTCGCTGGTGACCAGGCCGGCGGTGCCGCCGTACTCGTCGACCACCACGGCGATCTGCACCATTTTCTCGCGGAACTCGCGCAGGAGATGTTTCACCAGTTTCGTTTCGGGGACGAAATAGGGGTTGGTCCGCATCACCTCCGAGAGGCGCCGGGGTTCGGCGGCGCGCCCCCAGTAGTCCAGTAGGTCTTTCACGTAGAAGATGCCCACGACGTTGTCGCGCGTCTCCTTGAACACCGGCACGCGCGAGTGGCCTCCCTCCCGCGCCCGGCGCACGGCCTCGTTCACGGGGGTGTCGCCCTCCAGGCAGAACATCTCGGTGCGCGGCGTCATCACCTCGCTCACCTGGGCGTCCTTGAACTCCAGCAGCGATTCGATCATCCCCAGCGAGTCCTCTTCCAGCAGCCCGTCCACGCTGGCCATGCCTTCCACCGTGTTCAGGAAGGCGTCCTTGCGGCTCTCGTCGTCGGCGCTCTCCCGCTCCTCCGGCCGCGAGAAAAAGCCGACCAGCCACTCCAGGGGCCGGGAGACTGGCCACAAGATGTAATACCAGCAGTCCAGCGGCCGGAAAGCGCGCGAGAGGATCGCGCCCGTGTGGCGCCGGCCATAGAGGAACGACACCGGCGAGACCAGCAGCGACACCGCCCCCGCCCCGGCCGCGGCGGAGAAGGGCGCCTCGCCGTGGACGACGCCGGGGAGGAAGAAGCCGAGCAGCGTCAAGACGAACAGGGTGCGGACGTAGAGCGAATAGACCCGCCGACGCCGCACCCAGCGGCGCGCGCCGGGGGAATCGGGGTCTTTCAGCGTTCCCAGGAACTGGAAGCGAACAAACGCCGCCAGCGCCCCTTCGAGCACCGAAAGCCCCTGGCCAGCCAGGAACAGCAGGGACCACCATGCCAGCAGGAACGCCATGGGAAGGGGTCGGGGAGCGGGGGTTGGGGAGCGGGTATCCGTCCGATCGGTCGGAT
>JACQVU010000117.1 GCA_016209585.1 Planctomycetota bacterium | reverse complement strand
CTTCCAGATGGCCGCTGAAACCGCCGCCCCGCCCAAGGAGAAACGCAAGCGCAAGCCGAAGCAGTTGGCGGTGATCACCGACTGCTGCACCGGTTGCGCCGGCAGCCCGGTGTGCGTGGAACTCTGCCCGGTGGACAACTGCATGAACCTGATCCACGACGGGCGTAACGGGCCGTTCGGGTATATCTGGGTCGATCCCATGCTTTGCATCGGCTGCAAGAAGTGCGTGACCAAGGGGCCGGAAGACATCTTCCTGGAGGGGTGCCCGTGGAACGCCATCGAGATGGTGGAGACCGACGCCTGGGAGCGCCAGCACGGGATCAAGTTGCCTTCCTGATGACGATGGAGTGACCGAGCGCCATGCCGGCGATCACGCGCGATCAGTTCCTGGCCGCCTACGCCACGGGCAAGCGGCGGTTTCGCGGCTTGAACTTCCGCGACGTCGATCTCTCCCACGTCCAGGCCCCGGGGGCCGACTTCAAAGGCTCCGCCTTCTACGACGCCAACCTCACCTGCTCCGACTTCCACGGCGCGTCGTTCTCCAAGTGCGTCATGAAGCGCGCGCGGCTCTGGGGATCGAACTTCGACCACGCCCGCTTCGACGCCGCCGACCTCACGACCGCCGACTTCCGGCAGGCGCTGGCGCGGGCGGCGTCGTTCAAGAAGGCCCGGCTCCGCGGCGCCAACCTGCGCCTTTCAGACTTCACCCGCGCCCGCCTCGACAAGGCTGACTTCCGCGACTTCACCGAGGTCGTCCCGGCCCGCTGGCCCGAGAAAGAGGCCACGCGCACCCGCCACGCCACCAACGTCGAGGGCGCGATCTGGTCCGGCGCCATCCTCACCGGGGCGCGCGCCTTCACCGCCGACGCCGCGCAGGCGACGCTCTCACCGGCCGCCGCCGTCACCGGCCGGGTCACGCCCTGGTACAGCCTGGCCGACGTGCTGCTTCCGGAGAAGGGCGGGGTCTTCGAGATCGGCGACCCGCGCGGCGAGGTGTTGCTCATCGGCAGCGCCAACAACCTCCGCGCCCGCGTGAAAGAACTGGTGGCCAACGCCGGTCCGCCGCTGCGGGAGGCGACGCAGTACCGCTTCTTCGTCACCCCGGCCTGGGGCTACCGGGAGATGGAGCGCCAGGAAGAGTACAAACGCACCCACGGCGGCCGCCTTCCGCCGGCCATGACCTGGACCCCGCCCGCGGCGCCAGCCGGGGCGGCGCCGCCGGGCGCGGACGGCGCGCTGTCGCCGACCGTTGCGGTCGCTCCGACCGCGTCGGCGACGGCCGCGCCGAAGGCCGACGCCGGCTCCAGCGGCGTGGCGGGCGAGACGAAGGAAGAGAAGAAGAAGCGCCTGCTTGAAGAGGCCCGCAAGCGGCGGGAAGCGGCCAAGGGCTAGCCCAGATTTCTCACCGCGAAGGCGGTGAGAAATGCGGACTAGCAACCTGTCGGCACAGCCCTGTCGGCGTTCTCCCGTGCGGAGTTTTCCGACGGTCCGCCACGACCCCGCCAACGTCCGGTGTGATCTCTGCGGCGGCGCGGAACGTGACGAGTTCATCCGCGGGCGCGACCGGCAACATGGCGTGCCGGGCGAATGGAGCCTCTCCCGTTGCCGCGGCTGCTCGCTGGTCTATCTCGACCCGCCGCCGACGCCGGAGGAGATCGCGGGGTTCTATCGCGGGGTGGGGTACTACGCCTACGAGGAGTCGGCGCGCACGTTTCGCGAAGTGCGCGTGTCGCGGCTCAAACGGCACGTGTTGCGCCATTGGTACGGCTACGCTCGGCTCGGGCTCGCCACGCGCCTGGGCCGGATCATGGCCGGCGCGGCGCGGGGGATCGTCTCGACGCGCAACGTGATTCCCTGGCGCGGCGAAGGGCGGCTGCTCGACGTCGGCTGCGGCGTCGGCTCGGTGATCTGGCGCCTGGCGGCCCTGGGCTGGACGGTGGAGGGAGTGGAGATGGACGCGGCCGCGGCCGAGGTCGGTCGGCGGCACGGGCTGGCCATCGCCACCGGCACGCTGGAGGAGACCGCTCTTCCCGACGCTTCCTTCGATGTCATCAGGATGTCACATGTGCTGGAGCATCTCCCCTCACCCTCCCGAACGCTCGCGGAAGTCCGGCGGCTGCTCCGCCCCGGAGGCGTCGTCTATCTCAACCTGCCCGACATCAGCGCCTGGAACTTCCGCCTCTTCCGCTCGTGCTGGTTCCCGCTGGAACTGCCTCGGCATCTCTTTCACTTCACGCCCCAGACCATCGCGCGGCTCGCGAAGAAGTGCGGCCTGCGCCTGGCGCGCCTTTCGCACAACTCCGGGCCGGGAAAGTTCCTTGAATCCTGGCAGTACCTCCGCGAGGAGCGCGCCCGCGCCGCCGCCGGGAAGGCCGCCCTTGCCGCCGCGCCGCCCGGCCCGCGGATGCAGGACCGCCGCTGGCTGGCCGTGGCGCTGAAGATTCCGTTCCGCATGGTGGACCTGCTGGGCCGCGGTGACATCATGGAGTGCGAGTTGGAACCCGTGGCGGACCCGAACGCAGGTGGACCTTGAGCACCCCCCTCACGCCCCACGAGCGCGACGCGCTGCTGGACCTGGCCATCCGCGCCGTGCGCGCCGCGGTGAACGGCGAGCCACCGCCCCGGCTGGCGGATCCCGCGACCGGCGCGCTGGCGGCGCCGGGGGGCGCGTTCGCCTCCATCCATACACGGGAGGGCGAGTTGCGCGGCTGCATCGGCTCGCTCCGCGCCATGCGCCCGCTCTGGCAGGCCGTGGTGGACGCGGCGACGGCGGCAGCCACGCGCGACGGGCGCTTCCCGGCGGTGGAGGTCGAGGAACTCGGCCGGCTCAACCTGGAGGTCTCGGTGCTGACGGCGCCGGAACCGATTCGCGGTCCGGAGGAGGTCCGCGTGGGCGTCGACGGCCTGGTGTTGGAAAGCGGCGGCGGTTCGGGGCTGCTGCTGCCGCAGGTGGCCCGCGAACACGGCTGGAACGCCGAGCAGTTCCTCGACGCCCTGACGCAGAAGGCCGGCGTGTCACGCGACACATGGCGTGGGAAGCGGGCCGGCGTGCGCCTGTCGCGTTTCCAGGCTGAGGTCTTCTCCCGCGACTTCTGACGCCCGGAGCCACATGAGAATCGCGTTCCGCGCCGACGCCTTCATCGCCATCGGCACCGGCGACCTGCTCTCCTGCGTGGCGCTGGCACGCACTGCCGTGGCCCTTTCGCACGAGGTTCACTTCCTCACCCGATCTCACGAGGCGGCGCGGCGCATCCTCGCGTCCAGCGGCCTGCCCCACGAGTTCCTTCCGGAAGACGCGCCGCTGGATCGCGAGTTCACCTGGATTCCGGCCCGCTGCCGCGCCTGGCGCGCCGACGCGCTGGTGATGGAGATCACCGAGCGGCTCCACGACACCTACGACCCCATGCCCCGGTGCGCGCCCGTCATGGCGGCCATCGACATCATGCGCGTCACCACCACCCCCCGGTTCGACCTCCTGGTCAACTGGGAGCCTCACGCCGGCCGCCTCTACGACCCGGCGCGCTACCCGCGCACCCGCTTCATCCTCGACCCGCCCAACGTCATCCTTCCGCCGGCCATGGACTTCGATCTCGCCGCCCGGCGAGCCTTCCCGGCGCGCGCCGAGCGCGTGCTCATCGCCATGGGCGGCGGCGACCCCATGAACACCACCGGGCGGCTGGTGGAGTTCCTGTCAGCCGTGCCCGGTCCGCTCCAGGTGCGGGCGGTGGCGGGGTTCGCCAACCCCAACCTGGAGGCGATCCGGCGTGCGGCCGGCGGCTCGCCCCACCGGGTGGAGGTGCTCCCCTCTCAACCCGGCTTGTTCGACCTGATGACGTGGTGCGACCTGGCCTTCGGCGCCGGGGGTTTGACCTCCTCCGAACTGGTCGCCAGCGGCACGCCGGCGGTGCTCATCTCCAACTACTTCCACCAGGAACCCCGTTGCCGCTACTTCGCGGAGCACGGGGCGGCGGTGTACTGGGGATCGGATGAACAATGGCGCGCGAACGCGCGCCCGGAAGACCTGGCGGCGCTGCTGGGCGACCCGGTCCGCCGGCGGTCGCTTGCCGAGGCCGGGCGGCGATTGCTCGGCGGGGGAGGCAACCGGCGCATCGTGGAAGCCATCGAAACGCTGTGGCGCGCCGGGCCGGGGTTGTCCGAGCCGCCGGCGCCGGCGGGCGGGCGCGGAGAGGAGCAGGCATGAACGTTCTGGTGACCGGGGGCGCGGGGTTCATCGGCAGCCACGTGGCTGAGGCCTTCCTGGCGGAGGGCGCGCGGGTGACGGTGATCGACGATCTGTCTAACGGGTGCCAGGCGCAGGTTCCCCGCGGCGCGGCCTTCGCGCGCCTGGGGGTGGAGACGGCCGAGGCTGCGGCGCTCGTCAAGGGCGGCGGCTTCGACCTGGTGGCGCACCTGGCCGGGCAGGTGGAGGTGCGCCGCTCGTTCGAGGACCCGCGGCGCGACGCCACCGTGAACGTGCTGGGCACGATCAATCTCCTGCAGGCCATGGCGCCCGGCTCGCGCATGATCTTCATGTCCACCGTCGCCGTGTACGGCGACGCCGACCAGCGCCCCACCACCGAAGAGGCCCCCTGCCGCCCGCTCTCGCCTTACGGCATCGGCAAGCTCGCCGCGGAACGCTACGTGGAGGCGCTGGCCCGCAGCCGGGGCTTGTCCGCGACCATCTTCCGCTGCTCGAACGTGTTCGGAGCGCGCCAGAACCCCCACGGCGACGGCGGCGCGGTGGCCATCTTCACCCGGCGTCTGATCGCGGGGTTGCGGCCCCAGGTCTTCGGCGACGGCCTGCACCTGCGCGACTACGTGCACGTGGGCGACGTCGCCCGCGCCTTCCTGCTCGCGGCCCGCCTTCGCTCAGGCGGCCTCTTCAACCTCGGCCTGGGCCAGGGAACCACCACCCTTGACATCCTCGGCTGGATCCGCGCCGCCGTCGGCCCCGCCGCGCCCGTGCCGGAGCACGTCGCCGAGCGACCGGGCGACGTGCGCGCCAGCGTCCTCTCGTCCGAACGTTTCGAGCGCGCCGCCGGCTGGAAACCCCGGCGCGATCTCCGCGCGCTGATCCCCGACGTGGTGCGCTGGTATCAGGCCGAGGCCGATGCTCCGCCCTCTCCGGGCGCGCCCGGACGGCCCGGCGCCCCGTGATCGGCGGGCGGTGGGCGGCTCTCGTCCACGTAGGGGCGCTTCCTCCGCGACACCAGGCGCGACACCACGGCGTCGTAGAGCGCCCCGGGCATGTTGTGGACGACGTATTTCATGAACAGCGACAACGGCCAGGGAAAGTGCACGATCCGCCGCCCGGCGCGGATACCCCGGATCATCCGGCGCACGCCGTCGTCGGTATCCAGCAGAAAGATCATGTCCTTGGCGTCGTTGCGCGCCGTCATCTCGCTCCTCACGAACCCCGGACAAATCGTTACCACCTTCACCCCCGTGCCCCGCAGGTCCACCCGCGCCGACTCCAGCAGCGTGATCACCGCGGCCTTGCTGGCGCTGTACGCCCCGGACTGCGGCAACCCCCGCCACCCCGCGATGCTCGCCACCCCGGCGATGGTGCCCCGCCCCGCCGCCACCATGTCGGGGATCACGGCGGCCAGCCAGTTCACCACCCCGCCGACGTTGGTGGCGAAGGTCCAGTGGTAGTGCTCGGCGCTGAAGGTCCGCGCGTTGTTCGAGTCGCCCACCCCGGCGTTCAGCACCGCCCAGTCCAGCCCGCCCCACGCCGCGCGAATCACCGCGTAATGGGCCTTCACGTCGGCCGCGTCGGCCACGCTCCCCACCAGCGGCAACGCCACCCCGCCCGACTGCTCCACCAGTTTGGCCACCTCGTCCAACTTCGCCGCGCGACGCCCCGTGATCGCCACCCGCGCCCCGGAAAGAGCCAACTGCCGCGCCATTTCCCGCCCCAGGCCGGAAGTGGCCCCGGTAATCACCACCCGTAGACTTCCGTCCATCGTCGCCCTCGTCCGTCGGAAAGAAAACCGATCCCCGGCCGCCAGCCTCCGCCGACCCCCGTCACGCGCGCGGCAACCCCAACTACTCGCGCACCACCGCCAGCAGCCGGGCGGCGTCATAGGGCTTCTTGAACACCGCCACCACGTTCTCGTACTGGCGCAACTGCGTCGCCAGCGGCTCGTCGGCGTAGGCTGATTGCACGATGATGCGCGCCTCGGGGAAGGCCACCTCCAGCGCGTTGCGCGTCAACAGACCGTCCCAGCCCGGCATCGCCAGGTCCAGCAACACCAGGTCGTAGGGCTGCTGCGCGAAAAGCCGAAAGGCCTCCTGCCCGTCCGCGGCCAGATCGCAGGCGATGCCGGCGTCGGTCAGCATGGTCGTCAACAGCCGGCCCATGGCGGGGTGATCTTCCACCACCAGCACGCGCGGGGCGGCGCGTGGCGACGACGCGGGTTGGTTGGATGTCGCGGGGGATGGCATAGGGGGCGACTCCCTGCCGGCCGGCGCTGAGAAGCCACGCCGGATCCGGACATGCGACCGGCCGGCCGTGGCCCGCGCCGGTCCACTGTGACGATCGTCCACCGGCCATGCGTCAGAATAGCACCACCACCGGCCCGGTAAAGCAATAACACACAGGTTGCGCAGTGAACTCCCGGCCGGAGATCAATCCGCGCGCCCCTCAGCCCTCCCACCCCAACAACCCCCACCACTCCTCCCCGCGTGAGGCTTCCAGCCGCTCTTCAACGTCGTCCGGGAGCGGCGCGAAAAAGTCCAGCCCCGTGCGCGCCTCCACCGCGTCTATCGTCGTCAGCGCCTCCCGCGCGACCCGCGTGCCGCTCGCGGACTGCGGCAGCGCCAGCGCCACCGCCGTGAACCGCCCGCCGCCCTCCACCGCAGCCACGATGCAGTAGAACGCCGAGGGAACCGCCACGCCGCTCGCCAGCGCCGGGGGCGTGGCATCGTCGAAGATCGGCCCGCAGGTGACGAACACCTCGCCGAAATGGCCCGCCAGCCCATGCGCGATGGTCTCTTCGATCTTCCGCCACGGCTGCTGGTTCAGCGCGGGACGTTGCGGGCAGATGTTGGACATCAGGAAGGTCTCCCGCTGCGCTTCCTGGCCGAAGCGGGTGGCGATGGCGTAACTGGGCGCCATGTGGCCGCGGTCGTACCCCGAGCCGGTGTAGTCGTCGTGGGTCACGCGCCCCCGCGTGCGGGTGTCGGTGATGAAGCGTGAGGGCCGCGGCGGCGCTTTCGGCGCGTTCGGCAGCGCCTTAACGGCGTAGCAGGCCCACAGGGGATCGCGCCGCGTTTCCGAGTAGCCCACGGCGTAGCCCCGGTTCAGCAGCAGACTGAAAGAGGCCGCGCCGCGCGTCGCCCGCGGAAAGCCCGCGCACGCATACGGTCGCCAGGCGGACAGGGCCGCGCCAGGTTCCGCGCCCCCTGGCCCCGCCGCCGACGGCCGGGCGGCCGCGCACCCGGCGGCGGCCAACAGCAGGGCGGCGACGAGCGCACGGAACAGCGCGAATCTCGATGTCACGTCGAAGGCGTCTTGAGTTCGTCGTTCGCGGCGCGGCGGATTTTGGTGGGGTCATACAGGATCCAGACGGCGTCAACTTCCAGTTCCGCCAGTTTCGCCACCATCGCCGAGGTCAACTCCGCGCCCCGGCGCACCAGTTCCGCGCCGTTGCGGTCCTTCACCGTCCGCCCCACCACCATCCCGGGTTGCAAGTGGCGCGTGTTGGTCTCCAGCACCACCAACCTCCCCTCCGCCAGCATGCGGACGATGCGCCGCTCGTTCTCCGTGCGCGGAGGGTCTTCGTCGTCGCCCAGCAGCGGCGCCGTCGCGATGATCGGCCGGAAGAGCGGGTCGCGGTACCGCGCCACCGCCGCCTCCTTCTGCTTGCGGATCATCTCCTGCCGGATGGTGAGCGCCACCCGCTGCAAGTTGCCGATGTCCCGGTCGTACTGGCCGATAAGGAAGAGGAGGAACAGGTAGACCCCCACTACCGGGAGCGAGACGGCGATCAACGTCGAAGCCAGGCTAGTGACGTCTAACATCGTTCACCCACCACCCAAACGCCTCTCCCCGCCGGAACCGCTTTCCCGGCGATGTGGGGAATTCCATCCCGTCGCGTCCGTTCCGCCAAACCCCGTCAACCACCAGGAGTTCTTGCAACCCCTGAAATGGCAAAGGGTTATGCGTCACGCCGCCAGACGCGCGCGGCTAACGGCCAAGCGCCGGTCCGTAGAAGCAAGCGCCGTTCCATACGTCAGGTCTGCACGCTTTCGTCAACCGCTCGCCGCGTGGCGCCCGCCGCAAGCCGCTTGCGGTTCAGCGCCTCCAGCCCGCCAGCCTCCAGCAGGTCGCGCGCCACTCCCGAAAGCGGCTGAAAGGTCAGTTCACCGCCGTTGCCGAGGCGAATGCGGTTCTCGGCCCACACGATGGTGAGTGTGTCGCCGGTCCTGACGCCAGCCTTGGCCGCGCCGGCTGCGACCACGGGCACAAGGTGCGCGCCGCCGAGGCAGTTGCGGTAGAAGATGTTGGCGAACGACTCCGCGATGACCACGCGGCAGCCCGCCCCTTTCAGCGCGATCGGGGCGTGCTCGCGCGATGAACCGCAACCGAAGTTGCGGCCACCCACCACCACGGCGTAAGGCGAGACGCCGGCGGCCTGGTACTTCACGGGGTACTGCTTCGGGTCAAGGTCTTCGAAGGCGTGGTGCGCCAACTCGTCTGCCTTGAACGTGCTCAGATAGCGTGCGGGGATGATCACGTCGGTGTCGATGTCGTCGCCGACGACGAAGATCGTCGCCGAAAGCGTCGGTAACGCCAGCGGATGGCCGGGGGGAAAGAGCGCAGACATGGCAGGCCCCGTGGGGTCGGGG
>JACQVU010000126.1 GCA_016209585.1 Planctomycetota bacterium | reverse complement strand
GGTTTCACGGAGAGGACAATTCCCGATCCTTTTCTCCGTGCGCCCTCCGTGCCTCCGTGTCTCCGTGTTGAACGCCCGCGAGCAGTTTCGACGGGACTCGCGTTTAGACGCGGTTTGGTTGCGGCCGAAGCCGCGCTGTGGTATTGCCACGGCGCCGCCTCTATATGAGGAAGGCCAAAGGCCGAAGTTCAGATCCGTGCCGCCGATCACTTCCGCCTTTCGCCTGTGGCCTTTAGAACCTATTTCAGTAGGTCATTCGGGCGGCGCTCAATCCGGGATCGCCGCCAGCGGCGTCCACGAGGGCTTCTGGGGCGTCAGCACCTCGACCCGGCGGCGGTCGGGCGACCAGACCAGCGCGCCCGTGGTGCGGTCGAGCGCCGCCTGCGCCACGCGCGACACGTCGTCTTTCACGCGGAACCGCTCCTTGCCGTCCGCGCCCACGTAAGCGGCGTAGGGTTCGCGGCCACTCTCCCGGTGGACGAAATACACGCCCTCCCGCGCCGCGCGCATGTCGTCCACGCCCGTGCCGAACGTGCTGGTGCGTCCCCGGTTCACCCGCAGCACCTCGCCCGTGGCGCGGAGCATGAGCGCGCCGCCGGGGAAGGCCTCCACCTTCTTCACGTCCAGCCCGGTGCGCACGATGCGCCACAGCGCCTTCGCGCTTCCCGGCGCCGTGGCGCGCACCCACACGTCGCCCACGTCGGCGCGCTGCTGGAGACCCACGCGGTTCGTCGGGGCGAAGAGCGCGTAGAGGTCGTCGCTGCCGGGCACGGGCACGACCGAGATAGACATCACGTTCGCGCCGATCTGCTCCCAGGTCCCCTTCTGGCGGTCGTGCCGCTCCAGCACGTTGTCGGGGCGCAGGACGAGCAGATTGCCCGCCGGCGTGGAGATCATCTGCCGCGCGTCGCGCCGGTCGCCCACCCGCAACCACGACGAATCGCTCTCCAGGTACAGCGAGATCGACCCGTCGTCCTGGTAGCCGTACAGCGTGCCCGTGCTCTCCCCCAGCGGCCCGCCCCACCTCCCGCATACATGCCAGCGGCCGGCGAGCGAGTACATCATCAGCCGCGACGCCCCGTCGTGCACGAACACCTGGCCCCCCGACGCCGACACCTCCGGACCCGTCGGTGGCGGCTCGCGCGGCGGCTCGCGCGGTGGCGCGGCGCCCGCGGGCGCGAGGTTCGCCGTGGGCGGGCCCACGTGCTGGTGGTTGTTGATGGCCCAGACGCGACCGTTCACGGCGCTCTGGTCCAGCGTGGGGTTGAAGGCCCAGAACTGCAGGACCGCCCGCTCCGGTGGCGTTACCGGCGTGGCCGAGAGCACGAACTGCTCGCCCGGCGTCGGGCAGGCGCGGCCCGAGTCGCGGCATACCGACGTCACCTCGCCCGTCCATGTCGCCCGCGGCGCCAATCGCACCGCGGTTTCCCCGTTCGTCCCCCGGATGAACCCCAGCCCCACCCGCTGCGACGACGACCCCGGCGGCGGAAGCAGCGACTCCGCGTTCAGGTCTACCGCCAGCGGGACGTCAAGCCGGTTCTCGATGGTCACCTGCTGTAGCGAATAGGACGAGCGCGGCGTGGCCTTCACCAAGATTTTCCCCTGACTCGCCCCCACGTGCAGCGGCACGACCTGGCCGGCCCGCGCGACCATCGGAGCCCCCAAAGCCCCAATCAACCCCACGGCGGCGATGACGATCGCGTGTCTCATATGTGCCTCCCGTTTGTTCACTCTCACTCCCCACCACGCCGCAAACAGCGTGCCCGTAGGTGAGAGGCGCGAGGTGCGAAGTGAGCAGGCCGAGGGCAGGAGCGTGAATGCGCGTTGCGCGCCCGTTTCCTCCTTGCTTCTTCCTTGTGGCTTCTGACTATCCACTACTGTCTCCCGACTTCCGACTCCCCCGGCCGTTACCTTCTCGACACACGGTTACAGATCGGCAGCGCCGCGCCGTCCCGGTCCGGGGGCGATGTAAAGGCGCTTTGCACGGTGGCGGGCCGGGGGCTTTACATGTGCTCCGTTGCGAGAGCCAAAGGTCGAAAATAGGCTCTGAATCGGGCGAGATGCGCGCGCTGAAAGGCGTTGAGACAAGGTCTTCACTGGCGCTCGGACAGCGCGAGTCCATCTCCGGGACGTGGAAACCCGGCTCGGCATGTGTACGACTATAGTATTGCCGCCGCGGCGTTCCTATAATAGAGGGTTACACCGGTCGGCGGAGCGGCCGCGTTCCGAAAAACCGTCGGCGTCCCGTGTCGGGCGCCGAGGGCAACTAGCGGGGTGCAATCAATGGTGAAGCGCATCGCTGTTCTCTTCGTGGTGGTCGTGGCGGGCGGCGCGGCGTTCTTGTGCGGGCGGCCGGCGCTCGGCGAGATGTCGGACAAGGAGTGGGCCGACAAGAAGAAGGAGTACGCCACGCTCGCCAAGGCCACCGACGAGGCCACGCTCAAGAAGGCCGTCGACATCCTCGTCGCCGCCGATCGCGAAGAGTCCGAAAAGATGCTGGTGGAGTTCATCGAGCATCCGACGGCAGACTGCACCCAGCAGATCGAGAAGTTGAACAAGGAGGGGATGAAAGCGCCGCCTTCGAATCTCGACTCGCCGGAAGAGGCGGCCAAGAAGGACAACGCGCTCAAGGAGCGGGTTCGGAAGATCACCGAGTTGAACAACGAGATCATGGTCCGCGAGCGGACCCGCGACTACGCCGCCGCGGGCCTGAGCAAACTGCGCAAGGAGTGGGCGGACAAGAAGAAAGAGTACGCCACGCTCGCCAAGGCCACCGACGAGAACTCCCTCAAGAAGGCCATCGACATCCTCGTCGCCAGGGATCGGGAAGAGTCCGCCAAGATGCTGGTGGAGTTCATCAAGCAGCCGACGGCAGACTACACCCAGCAGATCGAGAAGTTGAACAAGGAGGGCATGAAGGCGCCGGCTTCGAATCTCGACTCGCCGGAAGAGTTGGCCAAGAAAGAGAAGGCGCTCCAGGAGCGGGTTCGGAAGATCACCGAGTTCAACAACGAGATCATGGTCCGCGAGCGGACCCGCGACTACGCCGGCGCCGGTTTGGGCAAACTGCGCAGCGACGGGGCCATGAAGTTCCTCACCGAGAAGGCGCTGAAGGAGAAGAGCGAAGCCGTGCAGCGCGGGGCCATCACGGCGATGGGCAACTTCCAGGACGTGAAGTACGTCGAGCCGCTCGCCAAGCACCTGAAGGCGGCCAAGGGTTCGCCGGAGGTGCGCATGGCGGTCTGCGACGCCCTCGGCGCCATGGCCAACGAGGCCGCGGCCGCGCCGCTCACCGAGGTGGTCGACAAGGACGAGGTCTGGCAGGTGCGCATGACCGCCGCCGACGCCCTCATCAAGTTGAAGGCCTACAAAGCCATCAAGCCGATGATCGACCGCCTCCACCGCGAGACCGGCCGCGTGAAGATCGACTGGGAAGAGAAGATGCGCGACCTGGTCGGCGTTCACTTCGCCGGCCGCGACGAGTTGTGGGACAAATGGTGGGAAACCAACAAGGAGAAGATCGAGAAGGGCGAGTTCGTCGCCGCCGCCTCCGGCAAGATCGAGGCCCAGGATGAGCGCCGCTCGGCCGCCACCTTCTTCGGCATCCCGGTCGAGTCCGACAACTGCATCTTCGTCCTCGACGTCTCCGGCTCCATGCGCGAACTCATGATGACCCAGGTCGGCGGGCCGGAAGTGACCAGCAAGGACGGCGCCAAGGAAGACCCCGTTCCCGAAGTCACCGGCAACACCCGCCTCGACGAGGCCAAGCGCCAGATGATCCGCATCCTGCGCAAACTGCCGGAACGCGCGCGGTTCAACGTCATCGTCTACGCCACCGATGTCGAGGTGCTCTCCCCCGCCATGCTCGCGGCGGCCAAACCCAACGTGGAGATGATGGTGGCCAAGATCCTGAAACTGGAGCCGCGCGACCAGACCAACATCTTCGACGCCTTCGAGCGCGCCTTCAACATGGCCGGGGCGGGCACCGGCGACGCCAACTACAGGAACTCGGTGGACACCATCTACTTCATGACCGACGGCGACCCCAACTACGGCCGCGTCATCGACCTCCAGCAGATCCTCCTCGAAATCGCCCGGATGAACCGCCACCGCCGCATCCGCATCCACTGCGTGGAGATCAATCCCCATCCCAATGGCCTGATGGAGCGCATCGCCAATGACAACGGCGGCTCGTACGTGAACAAGCGCTGACCGCGAGCGCCCGCGCCGCCCTCCCTCGTCCCTCGCCTTTGGGTGTTGGGTGCTGGGTGTTGGGTGCTGGGCCCAACACCCAATACCCAACCCCCAACACCGCGGTACTCCGCCCGCCCCTCGTCCCTCGCCCCGCTATGGAAGCGATCTACGCGCCGCTGATCTGCAAGTCTTGCGGTTATCGCGCGGCGGTGCCCGCCCAGTTCGCCAACCGCCTCGTCGCCTGTCCGGCCTGCCGGGTGCGCGTCTACACCGGCGGCGCGGGCGAGCAGTTCCCCCTCGTCCACCGCTCGCGGCCCGGTCGGTCGCGGACCACCGCCGCCGGGCGCGCGGCCGCGTCGGCTGGCGCGGACGCCGCCACCGCGCCCGGAAGCCCCGACGCGCCCCCCGAAGGCCCGGTGAACGGTGGGGACCCCGCCGCGCTCCCGGCTGACGCGCGATCCGCGCAGCCCGCCGCCAAGGCCGGCGCGGATGGCGCGCGCGTGGCCGGGTTTCGGACCGGTCACGCCGAGGATGAGACCCCCGCCCGCCGCGCCATCACCGGCCTGGCCGAGGGGGGACTGGCGATCAGCGTGGCGGTCATTCCGCTTACCTGCTTCGGGGCCATGGCGGGAACGGCGTTCACCGCCGGCCTGGTGGCGGGTTCTGTTGTCGCCCTGGGGTTGTCGATCGCCGGCTTGACGCGCGTCCTCCGCCGGCCGGCGCAGTACACGGGCAAGGGGCGGGCGATCGCCGGCATCGTGGTGGCGGCGCTGGCGACGCTCTGTAACCTGGCGCTGCTCGCCGGCCACCTGGTGACCCCCACCCGTTTCGCCCCGTATTGACGGCGATCAACACCTGGACCTGGAACGTCTCGACTTGGACGTATTGAGTATCGGCGCCGGCGCGGCGGGGCTGCGCGCGGCGCTGGCGGCGGCGAGCGCGACCGGCGTGGGGCGGCTCCGCGTGGGGCTGGCCTTCCCCGGCGGGTTCGCGCGCCGCGGCTCCACCTTCTCGCGCGTCAGCGCCGGCTGGGGCATGCAGGCGGTGCTGGAGCCGGGCCGGTGGGGCGACAGCCTCGAGCGCCACGCGGAAGAGATCGTGGTGGTGGGACGGGGGTACGCGGACCCGGCGCTCGCCGACGTGCTCGCCCGGGAAGCGCCCGACCGCGTCGCCGACCTGCTGGCGCTGGGCGTGCCTTTTCTGCGCGAGGCCGACGGCTCGCTCCAGCGCATACCCGGCTGTTTCTCGCGCACGCCACGAGCGGCGGTGGTGCGCGACACCGCCGCCTTCGGCGCGGCGATGCGAACGGCCATGGAGACCCGCGGCGTCCGCCTTTTTCCGGGCCTTTCGGCGCTGGCGCTGCTCACCGATCCTCCCGGCGGAGCGCCCGCGGTCGATGAGGCCCCGGGGGCGGCTGCTCCGCGCGCGGCGGTCGCGCGGGCCGTCGGGGCGCTCTGCCGGCGGGAGCGCGGCGGCGCGCTGGTGGCGATCCGCGCCCGCGCCGTCGTGCTGGCCACCGGTGGTGGCGGCGGCTTGTTCGCCTTCTCGCACGTGGAACAGCACCTGCTGGGCGACGGCGTGGTGATGGGCGTGGAGGCTGGCGCGCGGCCGCGCAACCTGGAGTTCATCCAGTTCATGCCGGCGGAGTTCTCCGGGCGGGCGGATCGCTTCTTCCCCATCGACCGGTTGCCCATCGCGGCGCGGGTGCTGGTCAACGGCCGGAGGTTGGACCTGCCGCCGGAAACGCTGGCGGCGCGGGCGGGGCACTACCCGTTTTCAATGGCGGACGGCTCCGGCGCGTTCGACCTGGCGATCTTTCGCGCGGCGCTGGCGGGAGAGAAACGGCGCGGCCGGCCGGTGGTGGAAGTAACGCTGGAATACGGCGCGGGCGCGCGCGAGACGTTCAACGTTTTGCCCGTGGGTCACGCCTTCAACGGCGGACTGGCGGTGGACGCGCACGGCGCGACGACGCTGCCCGGACTGTTCGCCGCTGGCGAATGCGCGGCCGGCATGCACGGGGCCGACCGCATCGGAGGTTGCATGATCGCCGCCACCCAGGTCTTTGGCCGGCGGGCGGGAGAGGCCGCCGCCCGCTTCGCGGCCGGGTCGCCGGCGGCCTCGTGGGATGGCGTCGCCAGCCTGCCGGAGCGGTTCCGTGCTGCGGAGCAGGGCGCGGCGCGGCCCCCCTTGCCCGCGCGGCTGGCCTCGCGCCTCACGACCGCGCTCGCCCGGCTGCGATGGGCGGCGTGGCGGGCGCTCTCGCTGGAGCGCCGCGCCGAGGGTTTCGCCTGGTTCGAGCGCCACGCGCTCGCGCCGGCCGAGCGCCTGCTGGCTGAGACCGCGTCGCATGCGCTCGCTCTTCCCTCCGCGCCGCTGGCGCGCCGCGAGCGCCTGCGCCAAGCCGCCGCCTTGGCCCGGCTGGTGATGCGCGCCGCGCGGGACAACGGGCGGACGGTGGGAAGTCATCACCGTTCCGACCGCCCGCCGGCGGGCGAGGATTTCAGCGCGGGGCCGCGCCGGGGCGGGCTATAATCCGCCGGCCTTCGGTCCGGCGGGCGGCGTTCCTCACGGGGTGGCCGCCGCGCGCCCTTGGGAGGTCCGAGGTCAGCCCGCCGCGCCGCGGTCGCGGCCCCTCACCATATGGCGCCAGCCCGCGCGCTAGTTGTTCTGTATGCCTCGCTGGCGGCGGCCGCGGCGGCGGGGGTCGGCTGCGCCTCCGCCCGGCCGCCCAACCTGCGCGAGGCGCTGGACTTCCCGCACCCGGAGAGCCTGAAGCGCGACCAGCCACTGCCGGTGCGCGTGGTGTTCGAGCGGCTGGCGGACCAGCGCGCGAAAGAGGGGCCGTCGCCGTTTCGCGCGCTGCTGCGGGTCGCGCCGGGGGTGTTCATCGCCGAGGTGCCGGAGCATCCCCGGCCGGACGAGGCGGCGATCGGCGATCGCTGGCGCGGCGCGCGGCTCACGGAGAGCGGCGGGACGGCGTTCGCCGACTACCTGTACGCGGTGGCGCTGCCGGCGCTCTTCGCGCGCCACGCCCAGGGGGCGCTGTTCGAGGAGACGGAGGTGTTCAATCCCACCGGCGAGGCGACGCCGCCGGATCGCGCGCGGTACGTCGTGCGCGGCGTGCTGCGCCGCACCAGCCTCTGCACCACCCATTTGCAGTATGGTGGGGGGTTCGCGGGTTCGTGGGGCTTCGGGCTGCTCTCACTGCCCACGCGGGTCTATGAGGCCGGGCTGGCGGCGGAGTTCGCGCTGGTGGACCGCGACATCGGCAAGGTGGCGCGGACGGTGACGGTGGACCTTGACGGCGAGTGCGAGTGGGACGATTTCTACACCGAGAACCCGGCCTTGAAGGCTGGAGCCGATCCCTACATGGTGTTGATGAAGCGGCTCACGGCGCGGACCTACGAGCACCTGCACCGGGCGCTGGACGACTATTTCGCGTCGGCCGGTCCAGCCGCGCTGACCGCGCGCGCGCCGGCGCGGTGACTATTTTCTGGTGAACTTGAAGGCGAAGAACGCGGGGTCGTGGTCGGCGAGGTCCTCGCGCACCACCTGGTAACCGGTCTTGTCGATCTCGCCCTGGCGCCAGAGGCACCAGTCGAGGTGCATGGGATCGGCGGCCCGTTCACGAAGCGTCCAGTGCCAGCGCTCGTACCCTTCCCAAGTGACGCCCTGGTGGTCGTTGAAGTCGCCGATCACCAGCGTGGCCTTTTTGTCGCGCACCGCGTGGACCTCCTTGGTGTGTTTCTGGTTGGTCTCGATGGTGGTGTCGGTGGGGTTGGCCGTGTCGAGACGCAAAAAGTGGACGCCCACCAGCGTCATGCCGTTCTTGAGGCTGACCACGATGGGGTAGCGGGTGAAGACGTTGCCGGGGTCGTCGAAGTCGGAGACGGACTTGACCACGGTGGGATCGTAGTACACCGCGCAGACCTGCTGTTCCTTGAAGTCCGCGGCCTTCATCCGCGGCGTCACGGCGGCGACGTGCAGCGCCCGGCCGGGAAGAACAGGCAGGGGATCGTCGAAGAACTTGCCGTCCAGCCGCACCACGACCTCTTGCAGGAAGAGCACCTGGCAGCGCGCGGCGTAGGTCTTGACTTCCTCCGACAGGCGGTCGTCATCCTTCTCCTCCTTGCGCGACTTCGACTTCTCGTGAACGCCGTACCACTCCGCGTTGAAGGAGCCAACCACCAGGTCGCCGGCGAGGTTCTCCGTCTGTTTCCCACCGGCGCTCCGGTCCGCGCCGGGCGGCGAGCCGGGGCGATCCTCGACAAGCCAGAGGGGCGCGGTGGCGCCCGCCATGGGAGGCTGGCCCGGCTCAGCCGGCGGGCCCGGCGCAGCCGGCTCGCGCGCGCCGGCGCAGCCGGCGAGGAAGAGAGCGGCCGGCAGGAACGCGGCGCGCCAGGAAGTGGGACGCGGCGGCATGGGGTGAGGGCTTCCCTTCAAGTCTCTCGCGGTCGCCCAACGGGGCCGCGCCCAGCCGCGAGCGCGACGCGAAGTCGAAACGACTCGAAACGAGAAGTAACCGCGCACGCCCCATTTTGGCAAGGGGGAAGTCCGGACCCGCGCCCCCGGTCGCGGAGACCGTTGAAAACGGGAGCGGGAAGTTGTATTATCCCCCAGCCGGCGTGGGTGGTGCGCCGGTCACCCCCCCCGCGCCGCCCCGTGCCATATCGCCCGTCGCATGGCCGAAATCGTCGTTATCGAGAACGGGAAGGAGACCCGCCTGGAGATCGGCTCCACGCCCATCACCATCGGCCGGGAGCCATCGAACACCGTGGCCCTCAAGGACCAGCGCTGCTCGCGCAAACACGTCAAGGTGGAGCGCGTCGGGGCCGAGTTCGTCATCACCGACCTGAAGAGCAGCAACGGCACGCTCCACAACGGCCAGCGCATCACCCAGAAAACGCTGGCCGACGGCGACCGGTTCGCCATCGGCAGCGCGCAGATCGTTTTCGAGAACCCGGCGCCACCCGCGCCCGCCCAGGAAGAAGACCTGCCGGAGGTGGCGGCCGGGGCGGCCACCATCGTGGAGCCGGGAGACGATCCCACGGCCGGGGAGCCGATGCATCTGACCTTCGCCGAGTCTCCCGGAAACCGGCCGCCGGCGCCGCCCGCGGCGGCGGGGGCGAAGAAAAAGGGCGCTCCCCGGCGGCCGCCGAAGACTCCGAACGATTCATACAAGTGGGACACCGACGACCCCGACCTCGCCATTCCGGCCGACGAGGAGGGCGCGGACGAGGGCGGCGGCGCGCCCATTGACTTCGGCGTCCCGGTGGACGGCTCGGCCGGGCAGGGTGGGGGCGGGGAGGTTCCGACCGGACCGCTGGACCCGCGTATGGTCTTTCTGACCGGCGCGCAGAAGAACGATTCCACCGAGCTCGTGGGGCGCGACGCCTGGTTCATCGGCTCCGACGGGAACACCGACATCATCGTGGAAGACAAGATGGTGGCCCCCATCCATGCCGCCGTTCGCGCGGACCCGGACGGCACGTTCCACATCTCCGACTCCGGGTCGACCACCGGCACCTACGTCAACGGGAAGTTCATCGTCTCCGATACCCCGCTGAACCACGGTGACGTGATCCGCATCGGCGAGACCGCCATGAAGTTCCTGCTCTACGGCGACAAGAAGCGGCGCCGGCGCGAAGAGACCGAGCGGATGGCGCAGACGAAGGGCCGCAAGGGATTCGTCGGCAAGTTCTTCAAGGGGTGAACGCCGCCCGTCGGCAGCCGTCGTGGCCACGCACGCGGACATCGCCCTTTTCTCGGTCGCGGCGGCGACGCTCTACGGCGCGCTGATCGGCAGTTTCCTGAACGTCGTGATCTATCGCCTGCCGCGCGAGTGCATGTCGCTGGCGCGGCCCGGCTCTTCCTGCCCGCGGTGCGGGGCCAAGGTCCGTTGGTACGACAACGCGCCGGTGGTCTCCTTCCTTCTGCTGGGCGGCCGGTGCCGCGCGTGCCGCGGGCCGATCTCCTGGCGTTACCCCTTCGTGGAGGCGCTCACGGCCATCCTCTTCGGCGCCGTGGCGCTGAAATACGCCGCGACGCCGTTGCTGCTCTCTCCCCCCGGCGAGCCGAATTGGGCGCGCGCGGCCGCCTATTGCGCGCTGCTGGCCGCGCTGGTCGCCGCGGCGGGGATCGACATGGCGCTCTACATCCTGCCGGACGAGATCACGCTGGGCGGGCTCTGCCTCGCCCCCCTGGCGGCCTTTTGTTTCCCCGAGATCATGGCCCACCTCATGGCGCCCGCGGGGGTGGGGGGGGTCGCGCCGCTCGCCGGCCGCATGGGGGCGCTGTTGCACTCGCTGTTCGGCGCCTTCGTGGGCGGCGCCATCCTGGCGCTGGTGGG
>JACQVU010000125.1 GCA_016209585.1 Planctomycetota bacterium | reverse complement strand
GGATTTTCAGTTCGCTCGCGCCGTCGCCGTCGTCGTCTTTCTCGATGTTCACCTCATACTTGCCTTCGGGAACGCCGCGAATGGTGAACGAGCCGTCCTCAGCCGTGACGGCGGAGACGTTCGTGCCGGGGATCGTGACCTTCGCGCCCTTCACGGGCTTCGTGGGTTCCTCGGCGTTCGAGGTCTGCGACAGCGCCGCGCCCGTGAGCGGCACGGCGACCACGCCGGAAATGACCCCCGCCGGCGCCGCGCCGGGTTGCGTGGCGGTGGTTCCACCGCCCGCGCCGCCGGGCGTGGTTCCGGGCGGGAGGTCGTAGGTCGTCTGGTAGCACGACGAAACGAGCGCCGCGGCGACCAGGAACGCGACGGCGGAGAGAGCGCGAAGTGTACTGCCGTGACAGGCGGAGTGGATACGAGCCATGGCGCCCTCGTGGTGGGGTTCTATCCCCCTCGGGCGCGGCCCAAAACCGCAATGGGCGCACACCCAAAGTCCCATCGAGGTCCTACCACAGACCCAGCAAGCACCTTGAGCGGCGCCCAAAACGGACGCCGCCCCGGCTGCTCCATGCTTGCTGGCGAAACGTGGTAGGTTTCGATGGGAGGAAACAATCGGAGCGGATTGCTTCCAGAAAAGAAGGGATTCGGTGAGGTTCTGCTACGGGTCCGACCTTTCGAAACTTCGGGGAACTGGGCGCACGCGGAGGAAACGTCTCCCCGCGAGCGCGACTATCTTGAACGAAGGCGAAAACGGGATCAAGCGGAAAACCGCGCGGCGACCAACCGATCGCGGGCCACGGCGTGATCCCTCTCAGGAAGCCAGGAACCCAGGAACGGCCGACCGGTACTACAATCCAGGGGAGTCTTGGCGCGCCGCGAAGAACTCTCCGCGGCTGGTGGTCGGGGGATGAAACACGGAGACACGGAGACACGGAGATTTCACGGAGACCCCCACCGCCGATCTCTTCTCCGTGCGCTCTCCGCGTCTCCGTGTCTCCGTGTTGAACGCCGGCACGCCGTGTCGCCCAAGTGATCTCCCCGGCGCGCCCACGAGGTTGGGTACACCGCCCACACCCAGCGCGTACAACTTCAATCCGCGCCCAAAGCCCGACGGTTTCTTTGAAATACGCCACTGATTCTGGTAGAGTATTGAAAGGCGCCGGCTCCCCCGCCGGGCTGCCTCCCGTGAAAGGTCGCGGCGTCCCGTTCGTAGCCGGGCATTCGCCCGGTGGTTTTTACGCGCCTCTCCCCATGGTTGGGGGCGCGCGCTGGCCCTGGACGCCGGGTGTTTCCCCCCGAATACGCCGGAGCGACCGAATGACCTCTTCTCCCGCTCTTCCCGCCCCTTGTGGCCCGCTGCCGCCGGCCGTCGCCCGCCGGAGCGGCACGGTGCTGGTGATGGCCGTGTCTATTCTGGTCTTCCTGACGTTGATCGGGATCACCTTCGTGCTGGTGAGCGGCATCGAACGGCGCGTGGCGCTCAACCGGCTGGATCGCGTGCGCTCGCGGCTCGTGGCGGAGACGGGCATCAACATGGCGCAGGCGCGGATCATCGACGATTTGAAGGGGAACACGAACCTTTTCGGCCTGCCGGAGGAGCAGGTGCGCCGGGCGCAGCCCATCTCGCGGTCGATGAGTTCCGTCTATTCGCTGCCCGACGACAGTATTCTGGATGAGACCGGGGCGGTGAAGACGAACCTGGACCAGGACGCGAGCCCGTCAACGATCCACGGCCGGCCGGTGCAGGGGTATTCCGGGTACGCCATGGACAGCCGGCTGGTGCAGGCCTCGGCGACGAACCCGGTGGGCTTCGGACATGGGCAGGAGATGAACACCCCCGGAACCTACGAGGCCCTGGGCGACAAGTACCGGCTGCGGATCGCCGACGCGCAGGGCATGATCAACTTGAAGAGTTTTGACACCCGCCAGCCCTCGTCGTTCGGGGGCTCGCCCCCGGCCGACTTCGACCCCGCGCAGCGCCCGCGCCTCCGCATGCTGCTGCTCAACCTGGGCGAGTTCATCCGCAAGTACATCAACAACCGGGTGATCGCCGGCAACTCCTTCTACGACAAGGCTCCGGTGTGTGAGGCCGACATGGCGGCGAAGAACCCCTTCCCGGCCACGGTGGTTGATAAGTTGCTGGACGCGCTTTCCGGCCTGGAGACCAAGCAGGACCTGCGCGAGTTCATGAACCGCGAACTGGCCGTGGTCTACCCGGCCACGCGGGACATCGACTACTTTCCGCTCATTGAGCCTTACGTGACGATGACCTCGTGGCCCGACGGCAGCGACACGAAATACCTCAAGTACCGAATCTGGCAAAACACCTACGTCTCCGACTGGAACAAGAGCACCACCGGCCGCCTTGGGGAGCCTCTGGTCATCCCGAAGAACGCCACGCTGGAGGAGGGGTTCCGGATCAACATCATCGAGGTGAAGAACCCGGTGACCAGTGTGCCGCGAGCGCCCATCAACATTAACACCGCGCCCCGGCCGGTCATCGCGTCGCTGATCTACGGCTTGGGGGCGCGGGTGCCGCTCACCTACGCCAAGACCACCATGACCAGCGCCAGCGACGCCAACCAGCGCAACCCCATCTTCAAGTATGGGCCGGGTGGCAACGACTACTACCGCGAGGTGCTCTACTACGAGCCGCGGGCCTTCTCCGACCTCTCCGGGCCGGGCGACGCCAACACCAAGCCTCCCACCAACGGCGGCACCAACGCGGTCTTCAACACCAAGGTGGTGGAGGTTTTTCCCTTCCACGATCAGCCGACGGATCCGGGGGGCGACGTGAACTTCCGCACGCTGGCCTGGAACGTCGCCAACGCCATTTACAACCGGGTGCATCCCGGTCCGGTGCCGCCGCCGCCGGCGCCGGAGCCGTTCAACCCGTTCCGCGACTACCACGAGTTGGAGGATTTCATTCTCGGTCTCTGGGACGACGCCGCGGTGGACGACCCGGTGAAAGCCAACAACTTCCGCCTGCGGCCCGACCTCGATCCCGCAACGCAGATGGGGTTCATCCGGGAAATGCCCTGGACGCCCGACGACACCCGCGCCTACGGCGCGCAGATCAGCGATTGGAACCCCTACGTCAACTCGGCGGGGTTCGCCTCGCTGCCGGAGGCCAAGGCCCAGTTCGCGCGTTGGTACAACCGGGTGGCCAAGTCCATTCTCCTGGCCAATTTCAACACCAACACCCGTTTCCAGTTCACCAACCCCAGCGCCCACGCGCGGGTTCCGGTCTCGAAACTGGACCTCGTCTACCGCGTTCCCGAACCGACCGACACCGGCTACATCGCTCCCCTGCCGGGTGGCTCGACGGAGGTGGTGTACAACCCGGGCGGCGTGTTCGAGATCGCGGCGTACGGCGAGGTGACGGCGCCGGCGCCCAAAGACGACGTGCCCGAAACGGACCCGAACTTCGGCAAGATCACCCCCGGCACCGTGGTGGCGCGCTCCTCCATCCGCACGCTGGTCTCGCTGTGGGACATGCTCCACATGACCTCCCAGGAAGATTTCGATTCCAACAGCTGGGACTTCGGCGCCGGCCCCATCAACGCCGCGCTCCTCCTGGTCCGCGGGCGCAATGACATCGTCGACGTCACCAGCACCGTCACCTATCCGATGATGATCGCGCCCCAGTACCTCAACATCATCGGCTTCCCGGTCTACCCGCCCGCGGATCACCGCCGCGCGCCCTCCAAGTTCGACGGGTACGTGGAGTTGAAACCCCGCATCGCCGGGGGGAACCCCGGGGCGGGAACCGCCTCGCCCTTCTCGGCGCCGGCCAACGGGTTGCCCGGGCCGAGTTTCGAGGTGACGTTCGACCCCGACACCCATAACCCGGCCGTCCCCTTCACCCCGGCCTCCAACACGGTGTACGGCGGGCGCGACTTCAACGACCCGATGTCCACCCCGCCGCCCTTCGCCATCCCCGGCGGTCCGGTGCCGCCCCAGGGGTGGCCCCTGGTCGCGGAACCTTTCTCGATTCCCTTCTCCGGGTCCCAGTTCATGGTCACCACGTCGGTGGAAGCGCCCTACGTGATGCCGATATTTCGCGACGACCCCGGGCCAGGCGGGCGCGTGGACCCGGCGAATTCCACCAACACCACCTGGTTGAACGGCTTCCCCACGGTGCTGCGGCCCGACGGCCTGTTGATGACGCCGTGGGGCTACAAGAGTTTCGACATCAACGCGCTGGTCACGCCGACCACGCAGGGCGCCATCGGCGTGGAGGACAACGCCCCGAACCCGCAGACCCGCTACAACTTCTCGCAGCAGATCCTGCACACCAAGTATACCGTCTTCGCGGGCAGTGACTTCCGCCACTACTTCGGCGGGCGCAGTTACATCAACGTCAAGATGCCGCCCACGGAGTTGAGCCCCGTGCCCCCGGCCGCGCAGGGCGGGCTGGTGCGCCAGTTCCTGTCCGACGTGGAGTACACCATCGACACCTCCCCTGGAAACCCGCAGTTGACGGCCATGGGCGGTCCGGGCGGGTACGCCACGGCGCTCGACCTGCGCATGGACACGCGCATGCAGCAGTCGGCGTTGTCGCCCTACTCCGGCCTGGTGGAGTTCTGGCTCAAGTTCAACGACGACCTGGTGAGCGTCAACCCCGAGGACGGGCGGGTGTCGGGTCTCTTCATCGCCACCATTCCGATGAACTACCACTACCCGCAAGGCGCCGATCCCGACACCTCGCCGAACACCTCCAACCTGAACAACCCCTTCACCACCGATCCCACCGGAATGATGACCGGGGGCGGCGCGCCGATCTACTCGCGCGCGACGGAGGGGGTGCAACTGGTCTGTTTCGTCGACAACCAGGGCATGTTGCGCTTCTCGCGCATCTACTACGGCGACATCCCGGCGACGGGGGGCAACCCGAACGATCCGGCGCAAGACGCCTACCTGGGAACCGCGCCGTTCCGCGCCTTCCTCTCCGACTCGGTGCGCGAGCCGGAGGTGCTCGGCAACCAGAGTTTCGCCCACCCCGACGTGCGCATGTACGGCTGGGGAACCGGCGGCGGGCCACCCAATCACCGCTACGCCAAAGGCCCCTCCGGCGGGGGAAACACCTACCCTTACGCCCGGCAGTTCGCGCAGAAGTGGGCGGAGACGCACGCCTTCGTTCCGCTGGTGGACAAGACGCAGATGACGGCCATCAACGCCTCCTACGGGTGGTTGTCGAACTACATGGCGGCGCCGAAGACCATCTTCCCCGGCGAATGGCACCACTACGCCATCGCCTGGCAGGCCGGCCGGAGTTACGAGCGTTTGATGAACTCTCCGCCCGATGACTTCCGCTGGCGGTTCAACCCGGTGAACAACCCGCACAACGGCTGGTCTTACGCCGACTATCCCTACTACGCGCAGTACGTGACCACCACGGTTTCTCCGGGGGCGATCACGCTCACCTACCCAGTGGGCGACGATGGCGCGGGCAAGGAGGAGGTGCAGGTCTGGATCGACGGCAAGCCGCAGATCGTCTACAGCGGCGGCAGCAAGAACAACCGCGGCCTGGTGTTCAACTACGGGCTGAACACCGGCGACGTGGTCAACGCGGCCGGGAGTTTCAACCCGCTGGACACCGACAACAAGGTGATCATCAAGACCTACAAGAAGTTGAACGAGGTGCGGCCGGAGGAACTGCTCTTTCTGAACTCGGTGGTGCGCCGCCAGCACCACATCCAGTCGCCCACGTTGAAATACGACGCGCTCTTCAAGTTCGCCAAGGCCAACAGCGCGGGCGAGGTGGACCCGGAGAAGCCGGCGAAGTTCCTGGCGCAACTGGTGTCGAACGCCACCATGGGCTACTTCCGCTCCTACGCGCTCACCCGCGCGGTCTTCGCGGCCAATCCCAACTTCATGACGGCCGACTACAGCGCCACCGCGCCGAGTCGCTTCAACTACTCCGACCCGGCGGGAACCTACGAAACCGCCTTCGTCAACCCGTACGACTACCCGGTGAAGGTCCAGAAAGTCACCTGGACGCAGTATCTGCCGCCCACCAACCCGCTCAACGCCTACCGAGCGTTCAACGACGCCGGCGTCAACGCCGACAACGGCGCGGCCCTCAACCAGAAGTTCCGCCTCTGGGCCTACTCACCGGGCGGGGATCCCAACCCGCCGACCCCGACCATCGGAGCGGACGGCTACCAGACCTACTCCGGGCCATACGTTCAACTCGACCTGCGCACCTACCAGGTGGCAAAGGGCACCGACATCCCTCTCCTCCGCAGTGGCTATCTGCAACACACCGTTTCGCCCCAGTCCTGGTGGGGGGCGAACGGAAGGTGGGAGGTGACGGACCTGGCGCCGCCCAACCCGCAACTGGAGATCCCCGGCAAAGTGGACGTGGCGCCGGCGGGAGCGGTAAACGACCAGCGGGGCATCCTGCTGGTCCGCGCCGACTGGCGCACCAACGGGATCGCGCCGCTGGTCGTCAGCCCGACGCTGGACGACGTCAGCGCGATCATCCTCACCAAGCCGCGCATCCTCGCCCGCACGGAGGAGCCGACCGGCCCCTGACGACGGGCTGCTGAGCCGCGCCAGCCGTCACCGGGGGCGGGGAGGGCGTTGTCGGCGAGAAGCGCGTCCCCCGGTTTCGGCATGGAGACACGGCGCGTTCAAGAAACCACGGCGGCGCTCGTGGTCATCGGCGACGAGATCCTCTCGGGCGCCGTCGCCGACGCCAACATCCCCTGGCTGGCCGCGCAACTGCGCCAGATCGGCGTGCGCCTGCGGCGGGTGCTGGTGGTGGCCGACGTGGTGGGGGAGATCGGGGAGGCCGTGGGCGACGTCGCCGGGCGACACACCTACGTTTTCACCTCCGGCGGCGTGGGGCCCACGCACGACGACGTGACGATGGCGGGCGTCGCGGCCGGCCTGGGCCGGCGCATGGCGCGTCACCAGGAGTTCGAGGCGCTCATTCGCGCGGCGTTCGGCGAGAAGACCAACGAACACCTGCTCGCGATGGCCGACCTGCCCGAGGGCGCGCGTCTGGAGTTCGCGCCGGGCGATCCTTTCCCAACGGTGGCGGTCGCCAACCTCTTCGTGCTCCCCGGCGTGCCGCAGTACTTCCGCTCGCGCTTCAACGTCATCCGCGGCCTCCTGCACGGCACGCCCCTGGCCTCGCGCCGGGTCTACACCACCAAAGAGGAGCCAGCCATCGCCGGGCTGCTGGCGGACGCCGAGGATCTGCGGGCCGGGGTGCGCATCGGCTCCTATCCGGTGTACGATCGCGCCTCTGACTACCGCGTGATGATCACGGTCGAGTCGCTCGACCCGGCTGACGCCGACGCGGTGCGCGACCACCTGGTTCAGCATCTGGGACCGGAGGCGGTGGCGCGGGTCGGGTGACGGCGGACGATGGACACTCTGGCCGCGCTTCAGGACCGATTCGCCCGCTTCGCGGAGATCGGCATCCGTCTCTCGACGGAGCACGACCTCGACCGCCTGCTGGCGCTCATTCTCTCCGAGGCCCGCGGGTTCACCACCGCCGACGCCGGCAGCCTCTACGTGGTTGACCACGGGGAACTGGTGTTTCGCGTGTCGCAGAACAACACGCTGGACCGCGGCCACGACGCCGACCGCACCCGGAAGTTCCAGTCGTTCCGCTTCCCGGTCAGCACGTCGTCGCTGGCGGGCACGGTGGCGCTGCGCGGCACGGTGTTGAACATCCCGGACGTGCAGGCCCATCCGCTGCACAACAAGGAGGTCGACCGGCGGCTGGGGTACACCACCAGGACCATGCTGGTGGTGCCGATGACCAACCGCGCGGAGAAGATCGTGGGCGTGCTGCAACTTATCAACGCGCTCGACGGGCGCGGCGAGCCGGCGCCCTTCGACCCGTCGATGCACCAGATGGTGCTCTCGCTGGCGTCCCAGGCCGCGGTCTGTGTCGAGAACACCCAGCTCTACCACGATATCCGCGCGCTCTTCGACGCCCTGGTCCGGTACTCGGCCAAGGCCATTGACGCCCGCGACCCGGCCACCGCCGGCCATTCCAGCCGCGTGTCGGCGCTGGCGGTGCGGGTGGCGCGGGCGATGAACCGCTTCACCGACGCGCAGTTGCGCGAACTGCGGTACGCGGGGTTCTTTCACGACATCGGGAAGATCGGGGTGCGGGAGAAGGTGCTCACGAAGCAGAACCGCCTCTACCCGGAAGACCTGGAAGTGATGCGCACCCGCTTCGCGGCCTGGGCGCTGGCGGGGGAGCGCGAACTGTATGAGTTGCTGATC
>JACQVU010000113.1 GCA_016209585.1 Planctomycetota bacterium | reverse complement strand
TCGCGTCGCGCTCCCCGCACCCCGAACAGGACGGAACGATCCCCGCCATGCGCGGTATGAGATCATGACAGATAGATCATGGCAAAGAAAAAAACTTTTTCTTTTCCTGGGGAGGGGGTGAACGGTTACCGAGTTCGAATACGTTCCCGCAGTGAGATATGAGACCTTCAGCAATAAAGAAGGCCAGTCACCGGGCTTGGGCTTGGTCGTCCCATCTTTTTGGGGGATTTCCAACCGCACGTCCCGGTTGCCGGTTTCATCCGCGTAGAACAGAAACATGCCAATCTCCGGGCGCGGGGTGGCCCTCGGGATGGTATCACGCGCCCGGCGTCCCAAGAAAAAGACGCCGCCCCGGCCGGTGAGGCCGGGGCGGCGACGGACGGCAAGCGAGACGGCGGCGGCTGCGGTGCGGTGGGGCTGGCGCGGCGCACGCGGCCGGCTCGATGGGCCGGCGTCCGGCGACGCGGCGTTCAGTCCTTGACCTCCACGACGGTTCCGCGCGGCGTCAGGCGGAAGAGTTCAATCACGTCTTCGTTGCGGAGGCGGATGCACCCGTTGCTCTCGGCCTTGCCGACGGAGGTGGGGTCCGTGGTGCCGTGAATGCCGTAGCCCTGGTGCTGCTCGGTGTTCTTGAAGCCCATCCAGCGTTCGCCGAGGGGGTTCTTGGCGTCGCCGTAAGGAATGGCGCGACCGTCGTGGAACCAGGTGGGTTTCTCGACTTTGGTGCGAACCTCGAAGGTTCCGGCCGGGGTCTCGGAGCCGTCGCGGCCCAGGCCGACCTCATACTGGGCGTACAATTTTCCGGCCATCCAGACGTTAAGCGCGAAGGCCGACTTCACCACCTGCAACCGGACCGGCCCCGACGCCACGCGCAAGGTCTGCCCGGCGCGGATCATGTCGGACTTCAGACCGTTGGCCTCCTTCAAGGCCTCGACGGAAGTGCCGTGCTTCTTGGCGATGACCGAGAGGCTGTCGCCGTATTTCACGGTGTACTTCTCGCCGCCCTTGGCCAGGAGCGCGGCGCTGACCTCGGAGAGCATGCGGCGGGCCTCCGACCGTTCCGCCGGATCGACGGTTGCGGAGCCGGTGAGAAGTTTGGTGAGAGCCTCGCGCGCGCCTTCCAGGTCGCCCTTGGCGCGGGCGGACTCCGCCAGCGTGTAGAATGGCGAACGCGCGGAGGCGGCGGGCACAGCCTTCACCGGCGTGAGCGGCTCCTCGGTGATCGCCGCGGGGGTCTCGGCGGTCATGGGGGCGGGGTCGGCGTCGACGTTCGGGCCGCGTTTCATCGGGTGGCAACCCGTGCCGGCGGCGACCAGCGCCAGCGAAATGGCGACGGGCGCCAGCGCGCGGGAGATCGCCATCAGGGCGCGGACGAACGAGACGCGCGCGGCGGCGGGCGTCCGGCGCGCGGCGCGGCTGGATGCGCCCGCGCGGCTGCGGTAATCGGCCAGGCGGATGATCTTGGCGGACATCAAAGGCTCCTCGGTTGGCTCTCGGAATGTTCCGGTTTTCCTGTGGTGTATCGTGAGTGACGCGGGGAATCGGTCAGTCAGTCAGTCCTGAATCTCCACGGTCGTGCCCTCGGACACGAGGTCGTAGAGTTCGATCACCTCTTCATTGCGCATGCGGATGCAGCCGGACGAAAAGGCGCCGGGCACGGTTTCCGGCATCGTGGTGCCGTGAATGCCCAGGCCGGTGTGGCCGGACGCGGGGTCGTTGTTGAAGCCCAGCCAGCGCTCGCCCAGGATGTTGCGGGGGTCGCCGTAGGGAATGCCGTTCCATTCCGGCTTGGCCTTTTTCTTGACGACGGTGAAGGTGAAGGCCGGCGTGCTGTCGTTCTTGCCGATGCCCACCAGGCAGGCCTTCACGAGCACCTTGCCCTGGTAGAGGCGAAGCAGAAAGTCGGACTTGTCGACCTTGATCAACGCGGGACCGGGAACGATCTTCAGCGCCTGGCCGGGGTAGACGACGGTGCTGGTGAGGCCGTTGGTGCGAACCAGGAACGCCACCGTCGTGCCGTAACGCTTGGCGATTTTGAGCAGGAACTCGTCGCTCTTGACCGTGTGGAACACGGCGCCCTCGGTGCGGGCCGGGGAGAAGAGCAGTTCGGCGTTCAATCCATCCAGCGCGGCGGCGAGGTCACGGACTTCGGCGGGCGTGAGGCCGGGGGTTTCCAGCGCGCGTGTGAGGGCGGCGCGGGCGTCGACCTTTTTCTGCTGGCGGGCCTTGGGGTCAGCCTCGGCGTCCACGGCGGTAAGCGCCGACCTCGCGGCCGCGATGGAGGCCGCCAGGCGGGGATCGCGGTCGGCCGCCGTCTCTGGCTGCTGGCGCGCGCCCTTCGCCGCCGATCCAGCGACGCTGTTGGCGGCGAGTTCGGCTCCGCGGCCGGACGGGGTGAACCACCAGAACAGCCCGGCGACGCCACCGGCGACAACCAGGAGAAAGAGAGCCAGGCGCATAGGGACCTCCACGGAACCAACCGGGAGCGGCGGGGGGAACGCCTGCGCGGCGCGGGACCGCGAAGGGAACGCGAGCGTGTGCGCGCGTGGCGGTCCGCCGGGTGGGTTATCGGCAATTTACGAGTGATGATTTATAAGTTATATGTTTTCGTCTCGACCGGCCGGCCGAACCCCCGTGGCGGTGGGTCGTTTCATGGACGGGGCGCGGGGCGCGGGACGCGGGGCGCGGGACGCGGGGCGCGGGGCGCGGGACGAGGGGCGAGGGGCGAGGGACGAGGGGCGAGGGACGAGGGGCGCGGGGCGCGGGGCGCGGGGCGGAGCGAAGGAACGGAGGAATCGGGAACGACGCATCCTGCCTTCGTAGGAATGGACCTTTCCACGTTCCCACTTTCTCGCCTTCCCACGTTCCGCCGCGGAAGCCAACCACCCCAACGCCAGGAAGGGGCGAGCATCCCGGCAGGATTCTGTCACTTGACGGGGTAGGATGAGGGGCAACCAATGAATCTCCCCGCGAACCCCTCCAATCCGCTCGGCCAGCCGCCGCGTCCGAACCGGCCGCTGAGTTCCGCACAACTGCCTTCGGCGTCGAGGCCAGCCGCGGGCCTTCACCCTCCTGCCGGCTCCGGGGTCGTGAAGAGCAGCCCGCTTTCCGGCGGGTTGGCGGGCAGCCCGCTGGCGTCGGCGAAGATCGCGGGCCACTCCTTCGCCGGCGGTTCCCCCGATTCGAGGCCGGCGGCGTCGCTTGCGGGCGGGGGAGCCGGCGAGGGCGCGCGACGCGGGGCGAAGAAGAAGCGCTCGCTGCTTCGGCGGCTTGTCCGGTGGACCTTCATCTTTTTGGTGGTTGGGACGCTCGCGGCGGCGGGGTACGTCTATCACCTGCAGAACGCCTACCACGACGGCGCGCTGATCGACGCCGTGCCCGACGGCGCGCAGGTGGTGGTGCTGCTGGACCACGCCGCGGCCGCCGGGCGTCGGGAAACGTACGGGCGTTTTCTGGACGAGGTGCTGGGGTCGGAGAACCTGAAGGTGGCGCTCGGCTCGCCCACGGTGCGAGCGGTGTCGGCCGGGAAGAAACCGGACGACGTGACCGACCAGGACGCCGCCGATCTGCCCGATCGGTTCACGCGCCAGGTGCGCGACCTGCGCCACACGCTCGACGCCTTGCCGGTGGACGTGGTCGGCGAGGTCCTGGGCGGCGAGGTGGTCTACGCCATGCGCCAGACCCCCGTGACCGACCCGCGCGGCAACCCCATCCTCGACGGTGACGGCCTCCCGGCCGTCCGCACCGCCCGACTGGTGGCGGCGCGCATGGCCGGTTGGAAGTCGCGGGCGGCGGCCGGCCTGGCGCGCGAGTGGGGCGTCGCGCTGGCGTCGGCGGGGCCGGAGGGGGTGTCACTGGATCAGCCCGAGCCGGGCCATTTGGTGGTGAAGCAGCCCGGCGAGCCGCCGCTCTACCTGCGCATCGACGGCGACGCCGTGCTGGCCGCGGACGACGAGGCCTTTTTCAAGGAGGCCGACGCGCTCCTGCTCCGCGCCGACCCCAAGAAGAAGGGGTTGACGGCGTCCGCGCGCTTCAAAGAGGCCCTGGCGCGCGTCCGGAAGACCGCGCCGGAGGCCGCCGCCTTCCTGTGGGCCGACGTGGCCTGGTTGCGCCGGCGCGCGCCGGAGATCGACGCCAAGTTCACCGTGTCGGCTGAGGCCATCCGCGAAAACGCCATGTACAAGACGCTGGCCGACCTGCAACGCATCACCCTGCCGCCGCAGATCATCACCGGCCTCGGCGCGGCGTTCACGCCGGCCTTCGTTCCCGGCCGGCGGCAGCCCGCTGCCGTCACCATCGACGCGTGTCTCACGCTGGACCCGTCGCTGCTGCCAGAGATGCGCTACACCGAGGCCGTGGCGGCCGACCCGGCGCGCGGCCTGCCCGAACGGCGCGTGGAGAAGGTGGTGTCGAACGCGGAGTTCGTCCACTACCTCAAGCAAGTGCATGGCATGGCTCGCCAGCCGCTGCTCCTGCATGAGGCCGCGCCGGCGGACGCCATCGGCATGGCCACGGTGGAGGTCCGGCCCAAGATGCTGCGCGAGTATCTTCAGGCCGTGGCGGGCGGCGACCTGGTCTTTGAGAACGTCTTCGACACGCTCGGCTCCCACGCCTCCACCAACATCGGCGTCTCCATCGCCCCGGCCAGGTACGAGCCGACTCCCGGGAGCGTCATCTTCCCCAAGCGGGCCATTTACTTCCTCACGGCCAACGCTCCGCCCCCGCCGCCCGACCTCCCCTCCCAGATGGCCAACACCATCATCGCGCGCCTCGGCGGCGAGAAGGTGCAGGAGGGCATGAAGAACAACGACATCCAGGTGCAGGACCTGCCCGGCTATCCCGGCGCCGTGCGCGTGAGCATTCCCCCGAAGTACCAGGAGACCATCGCCGGCCTTGGCCCCGTGGACCCGGCCTGCGGCCTGGTGCCCATTCGCGTCCGCGACACGGAGCGGGAGATCGTCTACCGCTACCTCGGCTTCGCGTTCGAACGGGACTACTTCACCCGCGTGCTGGACGCGGCCGGCCCCGCGACCGCTTCCCCCCCCGCCGACGCCGCGCGGGCGCGACCGGCGCCGGAAGAAAACGCCCGCTTCTCACTGGCCGCCTCCAGCCGGTGGGAGGAACTCTTCCGCCCGCTGCTGGGGCGCGAGCGGGAAGGGTGGGCGAACGTCTTCTTCTACGCCGACGTTCCGCGGCTGGTGGCCTACGACGGCGACAACGTGGAGTACCGCAAGGCCCGGTGGGACGATCCCGACAAGGCGCTGCCCGAGAGCGTGAAGAAGAAGATCGCCGACGATCTCGCGGCGGCCGGCGTGGCGCCCACCAGCCCCACGTTCAACGCGGAATGGGACGCTCGCGCCCGCCCGCTCTGCGAGCAGGAGAAGGCGCGCGTCGAGCGTTCCCTGGCTGACCGCGCGCAGGCCAACGCCATGCTCGACGCGCTGGCCGGCCTCATTCGATTCGACCCCGACGCGCGCCACCTCGAAGCCCGCGTCGTCGTCACGCTGCGCACCCGATGACCGCGCCTCCGCCCCCCGATCCGTCGCCGGACCCGCCCTCGCCCGCGGAGCGGCTGGCGCGCGCGCGCCGTGTCGCCCGGCACTTGAACGCCGTGCTGCTCGTTCTGTTGCTGGCCGCGGCTGGCGCGGCCTACCTGGTGTACGACCGCTACGGTGAGACAATCTGGAAGGGCCGTGCCGCGCGGCCCGACCGGGGCGCCCGCGCCACGGCGCCGCTCGCGGTGAAGCCCGCCTGGTGGGTGGACGCGCCCCCCGATCCGCTCGCCGCCACCGATTACGACGCCGCGGCCGAGGAGATCGAGAAGCGGTTCGGCCCATCGAACGACCCCAGGAACGCGCTCCGCGTGTTGCGCAATCTCCTGGCGCTGCGAAAGGAGCACCCGCGCGAGAACATCGCCATCTGGTTTCGCTGCGCCGAGGTGCTCAACTTCTGCGGCGAGCACGCCGCCGCGCGGCGCGAATACGTCGCGCTCGAAGAGTTCATCGCCGACAAGCCCAATGCGCGCGCGAAATATGCGGCCGCGATCCACTATCGCATGTACATGCTGCTGCTCCGCGCGGGAGAGAGCGCCGCGGCCCGCGCCCGGCTGGAATCGTGGATAAAGGCGCAGACCCCCGGAACCGACGGCCGCGTCGCCGCCGTCCCGCGCGTGGCGGCCGAGCGCAAGGTAGACCTGGAACTGGCGCACTGGGACCGCGTCCACCGCGAGCCGCTGGGCGAGGTGTTGATCTTCCAGACCGGCGCCTTCCTGCCGGTGACCGCGACCGAGCGCCCGGCGCGGGACCCGCGCGCCCAGGAGGAGGTTCTGTCAGACCGGGGGATGTTCACCACGAAGTACCAGCCGCGCCGCTGGCGGAAACAGGCGGACGCGGCGGGGGCCACCTGCCTGCAACACCCGGCCCGGCCGGGGCGGCGCTGCTACATTCGCGATCTCTGGCCGCCAGCCCCGCGGCACGAGGGGTTCACCCGCTGGGACGCCGTCCTGGTCATCAACCGCGAACGGGAATTGGCGCTGCTCCCCTCCGCCGCCTCGGACGGCCAGCCGGAGGAGGTGACGGGCGAGACGGCGGCCTGGTGGCAAAAGGAGAGCGCTCTCTGTTACACGCTGACGACCACCGCGCCGCCGGCGCTGGTGGGCGATCCGCCCAGCGTCTTGCGTCGGGTGATCCTCTTCTGGCCCGACAGCGCCGCCGTGATGCTGACGCTTCTCTCCCGTGGCGACGAGACCGACGACGCCCTGCGGGAACTTGACACCCTGGTCGCTGGTCTTCATCGCCAGACGGAAGGCTGACGCGGCCGCGCCGGTTCACCCCCACATGCGTGGGGAAGACTGCGCGCGGGCGAGCAGGCGCCGTCGCACGCTCCCACGCTCTCCCGTTCCCACACCGCCCGCCCCGCCCCCCAGCCCCTTCGCCACAGAGAACACCGAGAACACGGAGAGGTCGGCTCCCCAGCCGCCAGCCCCCGGCCCCCAGCACCCAACACCCAACACCCAACACCCAAAGGCGGGGGGGCTGGGGCAGGAACCCGGAGCGTGAGCGACGGGGCGAGGGGCGGTGCCCGGACGGGTGACCCGCGCGCGGACGCGCTTTCCCAGCCTCGACAGTCGGGTGGCCGCATGTTTCGGCCGTCGCGCCCACGCCGACATACCGCGCGGCCGCGACGGCCAAGAGCTCCTCTCGCCCGAGCGCGACTGCGTGCCTTCGTCACGGTGGGGGACGCCGCAGACCTGGCACTTTGATGCCCTCTCGGTGTTCCATCAGCGGTCAGACCGCTCATGCTGGATCGGATTCAACGTGCGGTATGGCTTTGATGCCCTCTCGGTGTTCCATCAGCGGTCAGACCTGCTGGCATTGGCGGCTGCTGGGCGCGGAGTGCTTTGATGCCCTCTCGG
>JACQVU010000106.1 GCA_016209585.1 Planctomycetota bacterium | reverse complement strand
GGCGGAGCGCGAATGGTCTACCGATATCGGGGGATTCCATACGAAAGGATTTCACCGTGACTACTCCGTGCTCTCAGTGATCTCAGTGGCCCGTTTCTGTGTAGTATTAGGCGTGGCGCGAATGGTCCACCGAAACACTCTGCCTGGCGCGGCGCTGGCCGCCGCCGCGGTTCTCGCCGGTTGCGGCTACTCCACGGGCCTGGGCGCGTTCCGGGCTGAGCGGGCCGACACCGTCGCCGTGCCGGCGTTCAAGAACCGCACCGTTCCGCTGCGGCGCGACATCGAGACGCCCCTCACGCGCGCGGTGCACGACGAACTGACGAGCGGCGCCGCGCCCATGACCGTGGTGGCGGGCGACGCCGACGTGACCCTGCGCGGCGAGATCCTCAAGGTCGAAGAGAGCAGCCTGGTGGAGGAGTTCCGCACCGACGTGGTGCAGAGCCTGCGGGTGCGGGTGACCGTGCGGGTGGAGGCCGTGAACCGCGACGGCAGCCGCATCTTCAACCGGCAGTTCGTCGAGGCCGGCGACACCGCCCTGGCCGGCGGCGGCACCCGCCAGGACGCGCTGGATCGCGCCTACCGCCGGCTGGCCGCCGACATCTCCCGCGCGCTGACGGCGGACTGGCGCGGGCCGTGACCCTTGGCTGGGCGGGGAAAGTGCGTGCAAACCGGGGCGGCGCGCGGAGAATGTCGCCGACTCGCCGCGGGGGGCGCGGCGGGGTAGACGGTCGCTTCGGCGCCCGCCGGCGGGCGGTCGAGAAAGGGAACTCAGGGGCCATGCCGTTCACCATCTCCCACTTCGTCGCCAGCGTCGCGCCGTCGGCCACGCTGGCCGTCTCCGCCAAGGCCGCGGCCATGCGCGCCGACGGGGTCGACGTGCTGTCGCTCTCGGCCGGGGAGCCGGACTTCGACACGCCGGACTTCATCAAGGACGCGGCCATCAAGGCCATCCGCGACGGGAAGACGAAGTACACCGACGTGCGCGGCATCGGCGACCTCCGCGCCGCCATCGCGGCCAAGTTCAAGCGGGAGAACGGCCTTTCCTATTCGCCCGAAGAGGTGCTGGTCTCCTGTGGCGCCAAGCAATCGGTCTACAACGTCTTCCACGCGCTGCTCAACCCCGGCGACGAAGTGATCATCCCGGCCCCCTGCTGGGTGAGTTACCCGGAAATGGCCCGGCTGGTGGGCGCCAAACCCGTCATCGTGCCCGCCCCGGCCGAGCGCGACTTCAACCCCACGCGCGAGGCGCTGGAACGCGCCGCCACCCGGCGCACCCGGATGATCGTCTTCTCGACGCCCGGCAACCCGACCGGCGCCGTCTTCTCCCGCGCCACGCTGGAAACCATCGCCGACTTCGCCCGCGCCCGCGACCTCCTCATCATTTCCGACGAAATCTACGAGAAACTGCTCTACGACGGCGCCCAGCACCTCTCCATCGCCTCCCTCTCCGACGACGCCAAAGCCCGCACCGTGGTGGTCAATGGCCACTCCAAGACCTACGCCATGACCGGCTGGCGCATCGGCTACGCCGCCGGGCCGCGCGCGGTGATCCACGCCATGGGCAACATCCAGTCACACACCACGTCGAACCCCAACACCCCGGCCCAGTACGCCGCCCTGGCCGCCCTCACCGCCGACCAGAAGTTCCTGGACCCCTTCATCGCCGCCTTCGATCGCCGCCGCCGCGCGTTGGCCGAGGGGCTGGCGCGCCTGCCGGGCGTCGCCTGCCGCATGCCCCAGGGCGCTTTCTACGCCTTCCCCGACTTCAGCGCGCTCTACGGCCGCAAGATCGGCGGCTTCGAGGTGCGCGACTCCCTCACCTGCGCCACCGCGCTGCTTGAAGGCGCGCACGTCGCCACCGTCCCGGGCGAGGGCTTCTGCGCCGACGCCCACCAGCGCTTCTCCTATGCGGTGCGCGACTCCGCCATCGCCGACGGCCTGGCGCGCCTGGCGAAGTTCCTGGCGGGTTGAAACCCCATCGCCGGCGCGGCGCCGGGGTTGGGCCGCGCGTGTTTTGGCCCGAAGTTGGTATACTCATTCCGCCCATGCAACTGCGCGCCATCCGCGGGCGCGACGCCGGGCGGGTCGTCGTGCTGCGCGGCACCTTGACGCTCGGCCGCACCGACGAGAACGACGTCCAGTTGCTGGACGACACGGCCTCGCGCCGCCACACGGAGTTCACCGTGGACGAGCGCGGCGTCCGGGTGCGCGATCTCGGCTCCAGCAACGGCACGCTGGTGAACGGCGCGCGGGTCGATTCGGCCTATCTCGCCGACGGCGACGAAATCTGCGTCGGCAACACGCTCTTCGTGTTCGAGGCCCGGGAAGACGACGGGCGCGACACGGAGGCGCCCCGCGCCCGCGCCACGTCGCTCAACGTGAAGTCGGCGCTGCGCCGCGGCGACGCCGACCCCTTCGCCCGCCACGGCGGCGAGGATGCCAGCGCCTACGAGAGCCGCCTGCGCACGCTGTTCGACTTCGACTCCCGCGTCTGTGACGCCCTGGAACTCTCCGACGTCGCCCAGAAACTCTTCGCCGTGCTCAAGGACGCCGTGCCCTTCCATCGCGGGCTTTTCGAGGTGTACGACGACGACGGCCACGTCCTTTACGAGGCCCAGTCCACCGCCGGCCCGGCGCGCGGCGAGGAGGTGGTGGTGTCGCGCACCGTCGTCAAACACGCGCTCTCGCGGCAGGAGTCTCTGCTGCTCGAAGACGCCGGCGCCGACGACCGCTTCGCCGGCCGGCGCTCGGTGGTGCGGGAGGGCATCACCAGCGCGCTGTGCGTGCCGCTCATCCACGACCGGGCGCGGCTCGGCGTCATCTACCTCGACCTCGTGGGCGGCCAAGAGACGTTCGGCGAAGCCGACCTCTTGCGCCTCACCCACCTGGCCGAGCGCGTGGCGCCGCGCGTCGCGGCCGCGCTCCGCTTCTCCCAGACGCGCCAGGAAGTGGAGGAACTGCGTTCGCTGTCGCTCGCTCGCGCCGAGATCGCCGGCGAATCCCCCGCCATCCGCGACCTGCTGGAGATCATCGCGCGCGCGGCCCCCACCGACGCCGCCGTCCTCATCCGGGGCGAGACCGGCGTGGGCAAGGAACTGGTCGCCCGCCGCCTCCACGACCTCTCCGCCCGCGAGCGCCGCCCCTTCGTGGCCGTCAACTGCGCCGCCATCCCGGCCGGGCTGATGGAGGCCGAACTCTTCGGCGCCGAGCGCGGGGCCTACACCGGCGCCTCCCGCCTGCGGCGCGGCAAGTTCGAGACGGCGCGCGGGGGCACGCTTTTCCTCGACGAGGTGGGGGACCTGCCGCTCGACCTCCAACCGAAGTTGCTGCGGGTGCTTCAGGACGGCGAGTTCTACCGCGTGGGGGGCGAGCAGCCGCTGCGCGCCGAGGCGCGGGTCATCGCGGCCACCAACCGCGATCTGAAGGCCGACGTGGCCGAGGGAGGATTCCGCGAAGACCTTCTCTTCCGGCTGGCCGTGATCGTGGTCGACGTGCCCCCGCTGCGGGCGCGCGAGGGCGACGTGGAACTGCTGGCGGAACGCTTCCTTTTCGAGTTCGCTGCCAAGATGAACCGCCGCGGGGCGCGCTTCACCGAGGGGGCGCTGGAAGCCATGGCTCGCTTCCCCTGGCCGGGCAACGTGCGGGAGTTGCGCAACGCCGTGGAGCGGGCGCTCATCGTCTCGGAAGGCGAACGCATCGGCGCCGAGCACCTGCCAGCCGAGATCGCCGGGAAGGCCGGCGGGGCGGCGGGCGACGCCGACCTCTACCGCGCCCTCTCGCGTGGCCCCATATCCCTGGCCGAAGCCGAGCGCATCTGCATCATCATGGCCTTGCGCGCCACGGGCGGGAAAAAGGGTGAGGCGGCCCGCATCCTGGGCGTCTCCTGGCCGACGTTGAACAAGAAGATCGCGGACTATGGCATCTGAGGGCGAGTGTCCCTACAACGCCACGCTCATAGCGCGGGAGGAGGTCTCCCCCGGCCACCTGGTCATTCGGGTGCGGCCCGACGGCGAGTTGTTCCGCTTCCAGCCGGGCCAGTTCGCGGTGCTGGGCCTCTGCCGGGGGGAGCCGCGGGTGGCCGGCAGCGCGCCCGACGAAGGGCCGGCCCCGATCCCCGAGCCGCGGAAGTTGATCCGCCGGGCCTACTCCATCGCCTCCTCCAGCGCGGAGCGGCGGTACGCCGAATACTACATCATGCTGGTCTCCACCGGCGAACTGACGCCGCGGCTTTTCAACCTTGGCATCAACGCGCGCCTGTTCATGTCGCCCAAGGCCACCGGCCTCTTCACGCTGGACCAGGTTCCCGCCGATCGGCACGTGGTGATGGTGGCCACGGGCACCGGCCTGGCGCCCTACATGAGCATGCTGCGCACCCACCTCGCCCTTTCCGCGGCCCGCCGGTTCGCGGTGCTGCACGGCGCGCGGGTCTCCTGGGACCTTGGCTACCGCGCCGAACTGGAAACTATCGCCCGCCTCTGCCCCAACTTCGTCTACCTGCCGGCCATCACCCGCGCGGCGGAGGACCCGGGCTTCCGCGGCCACGTCGGCCGCCTTCAGACCCTGCTGGCGGACGGCGTGGTGGAGCGCGAAGCGCGCGTGCCGCTCGCCCCCGACGCCTCTGACGTCTTCCTCTGCGGCAACCCCGGTATGATCGACGCGGCCCGCGAGATTCTCGTCGCCCGCGGCTTCCAGGAGTCCTCCCCCCGCCGCCCCGGCAACATCCACACCGAGAAGTACTGGTGACGGGTCGCCTACCGCCGGTACCGGGCGGAGTTGCGGATCAGAAACGCCTTCTCGTCGTCGGTCAGCGCCGTCAGCCCCTGCTCGTGCACCTTCTCCAGCAAGGCGTCCACCCGCGCGGCGGTGGCGGGGTCCACCTGGCGGGCGTTCGCCGGCGCGCCTGATCCGGTTTCCCGCGCGGCGCCGCCGAGAGTTTCTTCGCCACGCTGGTTTCCCCGGCCCCAGGGGCGCCAGGCAGGACCAAGCCGGCGCCAGGAATAGACCGCCAACCCGGCCGCCGCCCCGCCGAGGTGGGCCGCGTGGGCCACGCCGCTGTCGGCCCGGTGCAGGAGGCCCATCAGGTCGAAGGCGACGTAGCAGGTGGCCAGCAGCCACATTTTCACGGGGAGGATTCCCCAGATGAGCACCGTCATATTGCGGTAGTAGAGCGCGCAGAGCACCAGGACGGCCATCACCGCGCCCGAGGCTCCCAGCATGGGGGTCCAGAGATCGCCCGTGGCGGCGCCCACGGCCACGTACACCAGCGAAGAGAAGATCGCCGCCGAGAGGTAGATAGCCAGGAAGGCGCGGCGTCCGAACAGGTTCTCCACCGGGGTTCCGAAGAACCAGAGCGCCAGCAGGTTGAAAACCGCGTGCCACGGGTCCACATGGGAGAAGGCCGCCGTGAGCAGCGTGTGGACGCGGTATTCGTACAGCACGCCACCGGTCGTGAGCGTGAAATTCAGTTGCATGAACTCCGTGCGGCGCAGCGCGGCCCAGGCGAGCAGCACGATGACGTTGACGCCGACCAGCCACATGGTCGCGGGCGCGCCAAGAACGCCGGCGCTGCGCGGCAGGCCGCCCTCCCCCGCCATATAGCCGCGATCGGAAACGCCCATGCGCGCGAGCATACCACAAGGGGGGGCGGGGGGCGGGCGGAGTACCGCGGTGTTGGGTGTTGGGCCCAGCACCCAACACCGCGGTACTCCGCCCGCACCCAACACCCAAAGGCGGCCGCCATGCCTCTTGACTTCTCCCGCCGGTCGGACGTTCATGCATGGCATCGCGCGGCTGGCGATATCGGCCCCCCTTGGCGCGCGCTCTCTACCCCATCCGCCCTCGTGAAGCAGTCGGCACAAGAGCAGTTCTTCGGCATTGATCTCGGCACCACCAACTCCCTGGTGGCATGGGGGAAGGTGACGCGCCGGGGATCGGTGTTCAAGGTGAACCCGCGCGCCATCGAGGTGGCGCAAGGCCCCTACCGCTTCGATTTCCTGCCGAGCGTGGTCTATTTCGACCCCGGCGGCGGGATGCTGGTCGGCCAGCCGGCCAAGGACCGGTCGCAGGACGTGGAGCGGGTGTGCCGTTCGGTGAAGCTGAAACTGGGCACGCAGACGCGCTACCGGCGGAACGGGCAGGTGTACTCGCCCACCGACATCTCGGCCATCATCCTGGCGCGGCTCAAGCAGGCCGCGGAGCAGGATCGCAACTGCGACGCCATCCAGGACGTGGTGATCACGGTGCCAGCCTCGTTCGACACCGACAAGCGGGTGGAGACGCTGAACGCGGCGCGCATCGCGTTTTTTGATCCGGCGCGCGGAACGGCGGGGCTGAGTCTGCACCTGCTCGACGAGCCGACGGCGGCGCTGCTGGCCTTCCTGGACGATCAGAAGGCCGAGGGCGAAGGCGAGGGGACGATCGTGGATTTCCGCGAGCCGCGCAACGTGCTGATCTTCGACTTCGGGGGCGGCACGCTGGACGTTTCGATTGTGCAGGTGCAACAGGGGGGCGCGGCCGGGTTCCACATCGTGCCGCTGGGGCTGTCGCGGTACACGGAGTTCGGCGGCGACGACCTGGACCTGCACCTGGGGGTGCACCTTCTGATGGCCTACGCCGAGCAGCAGGGGGTGGACCTGGCCGGCGTGGACCCGCACACGCTGCGCATCGCCCGCCGCAAGTTCCAGGAGATCGCCGAACGGGCGAAGATCGACCTCAACACCCGCGTCCTCGACCTCCGTGGATTGGGCGGCGATGGCCGCGCGCCCGACGCCGCGGCGCAGGTGGAGGCCCTCAACCTGGGCCTGCCGGGGTTCGCCGACACCCCCTTCCACCACTCCCTCTCGGCCGCGGAGTTCGCCGAGGTCATGCACCCCTTTCTGGACCCGGCCTCCGGCGAGAGCGCGGTGCACTACGTGGTCGACACGCTGTCGCGCTCCGGCCTCACGCGCGACGACATCGACTACGTGCTGGTCACGGGAGGGTGCAGCCAGTTGTGGTGCGTGCGCGACTCGCTGCTGGACTGCTTCGGCTTCGCCAAAGACGACGGCCGCTTCCTGCTCTGCCTGGACCCCATCCGCGCCATCGCCCGCGGGGCCGTCATCCAGCACCACTTCCTGGCCACCGGCTGCCAGGAGGGCATTGGCGTGCCGCCCACGCTCGCGGAATCCATCAAACTGCTGGTCACCCACGACGAGCGCGAGTCGTTCGTCACCCTGGTCCACGCCGGCGACCTGTTGCCGATGAAGGTGGACGACGTCCGCGCCTTCTCCATTTCCACCCCCGGCCGCGGCGAGCGCCAACTGGCCTTCCGCATCTTCCGCGGCGACTCCAACGCCCGCGAACACCTCACGGAACTCACCAGCAAGATCGTGCGCTTCGACCAGCCCCAGCAGCGCCGGGAGCGCATCGTCTGCTCCATCGACATGGGCGCCGACAAGATTCTTAACTTCCACGCCTACCTGGAATCGCGCGCTCAGCAGCGTTTCGAACTCTCGGTGGACGACGGCCTGCTCGACGACGACGCCGTCATCGAGGCCCGGCGCCGGATCTTCTCACTTCCCCGGTAGCCGATGGGCCGCGAGGCGATGGAGCAGCCAGGCCTCGACCGCCACCGCGACCGCCGCCAGCGCCAGGCACCACGCCCGCAGCGGCACGGCTCGCCCCGGCGCGCCGCGGAAGGCCCGCAGCGCGGCCTCGGGCGCCTCCCACCCGGTCGCCGGCGCGAGGTCCGACCACTCCGCCCCCAGCGCGTTGACCCCCGTCACCCCGCCGCCCGCGCCGGTGAAAAAGCCGGGCGCGGTGGCGTCGGCCGGCGCGTCCGGTTCGCCCAGTGTCGCCGCGGCCGGCGCGCCGGCGGCGTGCATGCGCTCCATGCGTTCCAGCAGAACGTTCCGCAGCAGCATGGGAAACGCGGCGGTGAGCGCCTCGACGTTGGAGGCTTCCGGGAGAAAGCCGAAGCGCAGCGAACGCCCCGAAGCCCCCGGCTGCGCCACGACCACCGGGCCGTACGGCGTGACCGCCAGCGGCGCGTCGTCCGGGCCGGTGAAAACCAGGTGCGGGCCGTCGATCCGCAGGTCGCCCAGGTCCACGCCCCGCAACCACCGATCCCAGGCTTCCGCGCGGCGCACGACCGCCGTCGCCCCCGCCGCGCCCACCCGCAGCGCCCCCGGCGGTGGCGGGGCGTCGGGGTCCAGAAAGGCCACGTCCGCCTCACTGGCGCCGTTTCCCGCCGCCACGGCGACGGTGAATTCGGGTTGGAGACTGGAGGCGGGGGACTGGGGGCCGGCGGACGCGGCGACGAGGCCGGTGGCGGGCAGCGCCTCGCCCAGCAACGCCGCGAGGGCCGGGCGAGCGACCTGGCCTTCGGGCAGGATGAGACGCTCCCGGACCGCGACCAGCGGCGGAATGTAACAGCGGGCGAGGTCGTCGCACGCCAGCGTCCCGCCGGGCGAGAGTTGAAACGTCAGCCGCGCCGGCGCGGTGTCCGGCAACGTGTAGCGCAGGGGGCGCTCGGCTCCGGGCGCCAGCGCGAAGCGTTCATCGACGCCCGCGTCCGGGCAAGAGAACGTTACCTCGACGGGCAGCGGGCCGAAGTTGCGCGCCGCCGCGTCTACTTCGGCCTCGCCGGTCGTCCAGCGCCGCAGCGCGTGGAAACGGGTGAAGCCCACGTTGTCGCTCCGCGCGCCCACCGCCAGCCGCCAGACGCCGGCGGGCGGCGGATGGCCGCGGAACGCGACGCCGTCGCTGACCAGCGCGGCGAAGCGCGGCGGGCCCGCCTCCCCCGCGCCCAAGAGGAAGGCCACCGCGCCGGCCGCGAGCGGGGGCGTGTAGTCTTGCAGCGCGGCGAGACCGCGCGCGGCGGCGAACGCCCGCCGCTCGACCGGCGCAACCCGCCCGCGGCTGAACGAGGCGCACCTGATGTCCGCGTCAGGCGGCGCGGCGTCGGCCAGTTGCCGCGCGATCTCGGCGGCGGCTTCCAGGCGCGTGCGGCCGTCGGCTTCCACGGCGCTCATGCTTGGCGAAGTGTCGAGGAAGATGAAGAAGCGCGGGTCTTCCGCGGGCTGGCCGAGGAACGGCGCCGCCGCCGCCAGCGACAGGGCGGCCACGAGGAGGAGATTGACCGCCAGCAACCATACCGGGAAGAGCCGCGCGCGCCGGCCGAAACCGGGCGAGCGCGTCGCCGCCTCTTCCCAGAGCGGCAGGTGAGCCACGACCACCGAGCGCCGCCGCCGCACCAGGAAATAGGCCGCCGCCGCCGGGGGCAGCAACGCCAATGCGGCGAGGAAGGCGGGCGTGGCGAACCAGAAGGGGCCGAGGCGCATGCCGCTACGCGAGAAGCCCGGCGCGAAGCAGCCGCCGGACGAGAGAGGCGTCGAAGGGGGTGACGGTGGGCAGCCGCACGCAGCCCACGCCGCCGGCGCGCAGCCGGCGCGTGAGCCGTTCGGCCCGCACTTCGTATCGGCGGCGGTAGGCGGCCACGGCGGCGGCGTCGAGCGTGGCGTCCATCCGCCGGCCGGTTTCGGCGTCGACGAGCCGCACCGGGCCGAGGGCGGGCGGGGCGTGCTCCAGCGGGTCTTCGATGAGGAGAGCGAAGGCGCGGAGGCGATGGTGGGCGGCCAGGGCGGCGACCCCGACCGCGAGGGCGTCATCGTACATATCGGTGAAGAGGTAGAGGTTCTGGCCGCCGGCGACGCGCCGCGAGAGGTCGGCGAGGGCGCCCTCGCCGGTGACGCCGGGGCGCGGTTCGATGGAGCGCCGGGCGACCGTTCGCCCGGCCCGGCTCGCGACGACCGGCGTGCGCGCTTCCACCGGCGCGCCGGCCCGGTCGCATGCTTCGTTGAGCGCCGCCAGAAAGGGTTTCAGGCCGGTCTTGCCGCGGAAGCGGCGGCGCTCCTTTCCGGGGGCCGTCGGCAGGTCAAACACCTCGACCGTTTCGCCGCCCACCAGCACCAGCGCGCCGATGAGTGCCGCGACGCGGGCCGCGAATCCGATCTTGTTGACGCGCCCGAAGTTCATGGACGGCGAGCCGTCGACCACCATCAGCGCGGCCAGTTCCGCGGTGGTCTCGGTGTCGCGCACGTAGAGACGATCCAGCCGCATCGAGAGTTTCCAGTCGATGGCGCCGGCGTCTTCGCCCGGCACGTACTCGCGGTACTCCAGGAAGTCCGCTCCCGGACCCCGCAGCGCCGACCATCGCCTGCCGGGCGGCGCCAGCGACCGTATCCGCCGCGCCACCACCGTCAGCCGCGCGAGCCGGTTGAGAAAGGCCGGGTCCAGCAGGCCGTTCACCCTTCCGCCTCCCCGCCGGCGCAAGGTCCAGAGCAGGCGCCGCGCGCCGCCAGCGCCACCGGAGCAATCAGCGGCGCGGGCGCCTGGAAGAGCAGCCGGCGGCGGCTCTCACCGGCGTGCTCGAACCGGACGCGCGCCAGCGCGTCGTCGAAGGGTTCCTGGGCGTGGTCCGGCCATTCAACAAACAGCAGGGCGTCGGCCTCTCGCAGGTCTGCCAGCCCCATCGTCACCAGTACCGCCGGCTGGCGCACGCGATAGAGATCGACGTGCCAGCAGCGGCGGCCGGCTGCGTTCACGTAGCCGTTCACCATGGTGAACGTCGGGCTGGGCACGATGGCGTCCGGGTCCTTCAGGAACTCGCGGACCGCCCCGCGAACGAAGCAACTCTTGCCGCCGCCGAGCTCGCCTTCCAGCGTCACCACGGCGCGCGGCGGCAGGGCGCGCATCAGCGCCGCGCCGAGCGCGGCCGTCTCGTCGCCGGAGGCGGTGAGCACCGCGAGCGGGTCAGACGACAAGATGATCATACCCCTGTTCCCGCAGCGGTTCCGGGCCGCGCGGCGTCTTGCTGAAAAGCCCGCGCCCGGCGCGGATGTCTCCCACCAGCGTCGCCGCGCGCGCCAACCGCCGGTCGGCGGCGAAGCGCTTCGCCTCGCCGGGGGGAAGCGTGAAGATCAATTCGTGGTCCTCGCCGTCGGCCAGGGCGTGGTCGAGCGGCGCGCGGCCGGTCATCCGCGCCAGCCGCCGGGCGTCGCGGGAAACCGGCAGCGTCGCCAAGTCCACGTGCGCCGCCACGCCGCTCTCGCGCGCCAGGTGGCCCAGGTCGCGAAGGAAGCCGTCGGAGACGTCGATCATCGCGCCCACCCGGTATCGCGCGGCCAGCGCGCGGGCGAAGTGGACGCGCGGCGTGAAGCGCAGGTGGCGACCCAGGATGGAACCGCCCAGCGCGCCCGTGACGAACAGACGGTGGCCCGGCCGCGTGCCGCCGCGCCGCACGGGCCGCAGGCCGCGGGTCTCGCCCAGCAGCGTGAGCGCCAGGGCGAAGGGGTGGTCCCACGCCGAGATGTCGCCGCCCACCAGCGCCACGCCATATTCCCGCGCCAGGGCGTTGATGCCGATAAACATGCCCATCGCCACCCGCGGCGGAGCGTCACGCCGGAGCGTCATCGACACCACCGCGAAGGTCGGCACGCCGGCCATGGCCGCGATGTCTGACAGGTTGCGCGCCAGCAGTTTACGCCCGGCCAGGCGGGGGGTCGCGGCGCCGGGGCCGGGGCCGCCGAGAACGAAATGACGCCCTTCGAGACAGGCGTCCACCGTCACCAGAATGTCCGACCCCGGCCGCGGCCTCACCACGGCGGCGTCGTCGCCCGGCCCGACCGGAACGGAACGGGCCGCGCCGAGTCGCCCGCGGATCCAGGCGATCAGATCGGCTTCGGTTCGCGGCGCGGCCGCCATTCCCGCTCCTTTCCCGCCTCCCGCCGGTCACGGCGCGCGCCGGCTCTCCATCTCCTCCACCACGCGGGCCGCGGCGCGTTCGCCGCTCTCAATGCAATCAGGCACGCCGACGCCCCGCAGCCCGTTGCCGGCGAGCGCCAGGCCGACGTGGCGACCAAGCGCCGCCTCCACCCGCGCGACGCGGGCCAGGTGCCCGACCTCGTATTGGGCCATGGCCACCGCGTGCCGGCGCAGACTCACGACCTCCGGCTCGCCGGTGATTCCCAGCAGGTCCGAAAGATCGCGCCGCACGTCGGCGATCAGCGCGCCTTCCGCTCGCTCCGCCACGTCGGGGTTCCGCGCGCCGCCCAGGAAGGCCCGCAGCAGCACCTGCCCCGGCGGCGCTCGGCCGTAGTACTTCTCCTGCGAGAACGATCTCGCCATCATCGCCCGCCCCTCGCGCCGCGGCGCCACGAACCCCATCC
>JACQVU010000104.1 GCA_016209585.1 Planctomycetota bacterium | reverse complement strand
GGTGTTGGGTGCTGGGCCCAACACCCAGCACCCAACACCCAACACCGCGGTACTCCGCCCGACCCCCGGCCCCCGACGAGCGATGTGCAATCCATCGCATTTTCCTATTGCACAGTCGTGGGAGATGATGTGCAATCCGCGGGAATAGAAGTTGCGGGAAGGTCACCATCAAGCAGCCCCGGCGCCGGTCAGGCGCGGGCGGTGTGGCGGTTTCGGAATCAGGAGCACCAGGCAATGGCCTCTCTCTCTCTCCGGTCGATCCGCGGTTTCGCGCCGATCCTCGGCCTCGCGGCGGCGTTCACCCTGCCGGCGTGCGACGCCACGTCGGGCGGGTTGGACCTCTTCGGCCCACCCGCGCCGGCCTCGCCCACGCCCACCAGCACGACGCCTCCGCCGTCGACGTCGACGTCCTCCATCTCCGGTCTGGCGGTGGACGACGCCACGGGCAAGCCGGTGACGGACTTCACGGTGCTGCTGTTCGACGCCGCCGGGGCCGAGGGGGGCGCGGCGGCGACGCCGCTCTACCGGGCGGACGTGTCGGACGCGTTCGGCGCGTTCACGGTTTCAGAGATCGCGCCGGGCGACTACACGGTGGTGGTGGTGCCGGTGGACGCGGCGCTGGCCGCGTCGGCCTCCGTGCCAGCCTCGGCCGGGGCCGCCAACGTGGTGGCGCGGGTGAAACCGGGCGTGACCCTTTCCGGCAAGGTGCTCACCGACCAGGGCGCGCCGGTGGTCGGCGCGAAGGTGGCGCTGGAGGAGCAGTGGCTGGCCCGCGGCTGGGACCTGGCCGAGGTCGCCGACATCACCGACTCCACCGGGGCGTTCCGGATTTCCGGGCTGAGGCCGGGCTACGCGACGTCGATCCTGGTCGGCGACGACACGCTTGGCGTCCAGCGGTTCGAGGTCGCCGTACAGGAGAGCGACCCGAAGCGCGCCCGCGACCTGGTGATGGACACCGGCGCCGCCACCACCTCCTACACCCATTTCCCGCCGGAGGCGGCGACGCTCTACCGCCTTTCCGCCGGGGAACGGTTGCGGCTGAACCTGACGCCGGCGGCGGCTGACGCCGACTGGGACCTGCAGGTGGTCGGCCCCCGCGGGCAGGTGGTGGCCGGCTCGTACAACGGCGCGGGCGTGGGCGAGGCCATCGACTTCACGGCGGCACAGAGCGGAACGTACGCCGTGCTCACCCCCTGGCTCGCGGGAACCGGCGCTTTCTCGCTCGCCCGCGCCACCGGCTCCGGGTCCGCGCTGCGGCAGGCGTCGGCGGCGACGCTTTCGCTCTCCAACGGCCAGCCTTGGCCGAAGGGCACGAACCCGACGCCGAAACAGTTGTGGGACAAGATGATTGAACTCGGCAAAAAGTACAACGTGCCGCCGGAGATCATCGCGGCCGTCGCCTCCCAGGAGTCCGACTGCCGCCACTGGGACGCCAACGGCGACTTCGTCTACAACAAGACGGAAGCCCGCAACGGCAACGTCGATCCCCCCGGCCTGGGCATCATGCAACTCACCGGCTCCACCGCCCGGCAGTTCGACACCGACCGCCTGGTGACCGACGTCTGGTACAACCTCGAATGCGGCGTCAAGGTGCTGGTCGATAAGTGGACGGTCTGCAAGAACACCTACAAGGTCTTCGCCGCTCCCGATACCGACCCCCTGGTGCTCGAAAACTGGTGGCACCCCATCCACGCCTACAACGGCTGGATCTCCAGCAACGCCGACATTCCCGACCTCTACCTGCGCCGCTTGAAGAGCCTCCCCACGCCGCTGGATCAATGGATGACAGCCATCAGCGTCACCTACCCCGCCAAGGTGCTCCCGGCCTGGACCTGGAAGAAGCCTTTCACCGCCCGCGCCGACAACCGCTTCCAAGACAGCGACGGCACCATCTACGCCGCCGAGACCCACGTCTCCTTCCTGGCGCCGACCGGCGCGGGCGACAACGGCCACACGGAAGACACCGCCACCACCGCGCCCGCCGCCGATCCGGCCCCCGCTCCCGTCACTACCACGGTGGCCAAGCCGGCCATGAAATGGGTGCCCGCCGCCTCGGGCAACTATTCCAACGGGAGCCGCACGGCGGCGACCATCGACACCATCGTCATCCACACCACGGAAGGCAGTTACGCCGGCGCGGTCTCCTGGTTCCAGGACCCGGCCGCCAAGGTGAGCGCGCACTACGTGATCAGCCCGACGGGCGAGATCACCCAGATGGTGGACGTTAGCGATTCGGCCTACGCCCAGACCTATTACAACGGCCGGGCCATCGGCATCGAAAACGCCGGGTACGCCGGCAAGGCGGCCACCTGGACGCCGGCGCTGCTCGACTCGCTCACACGCCTCGTCGCCTGGCTCTGCAAAGAATACACCGTCAGCGCCGTGCACCCCACCGGCGACGCCAACGACACCGGCGGCACCTGGAACAAGACCGGCATCGTGGCGCACTCTCAAATCCAGCCCTGGAACAAGAGCGACCCCGGCGCCTACTTCCCCTGGTCCACGTTCATCGCCGACGTGCAGGCGCTCCTCGCGGGGCAGGCCGCCGCGCCGGCTCCGGTCGTCACCGTGCCGGCAGCGCCCGCGCTCAGCGCGCCGGCTGACGGCGGCAATGTGACCACCGACTCCGTCTCCCTCCAGTGGTCGGCGGTGACCGGCGCGACGGGGTACGAAGTGGAGATCGAATACGGCGCCTCGCTCTCGTCCATGCGCCCCTACCACGTCTACGCCACCACGACGCCCAACCAGACGTTTTGGCCCTACGTCGACAATTCCTACTACCGCTTCCGCGCGCGGGCGAAGAACGGATCGGGTTTCGGGCCGAATTCCGACTGGCGCGCCTTCTCCTTCGCCAAGGCCAGCGCGGCCCCAGCCCCCACGCCGGCGCCCGCTCCGCTGCCGTTGGTGCCGCCGGCGCCGAACGGCCTGGCGCCCAACAGCGCCTCCGTGCAGGCGGGGCCGGACGTGACGCTGACCTGGTCCACCCTGGCCGGGGCTGCGGTCACCGGGTACGAGGCGGCCATCGAGTACGGGCCCGACAACGCCACCTGGACGGCCTACCACACCTACGCCACCACGACCAACAGCCAGAAGTTCTGGCCGCAGGCCGATAGTTCCTACTACCGCTTCCAGGCCCGCGGGCAGAACGGCGCCGGGTGGGGCGCCTGGTCGGATTGGGCCGTCTTCTACTTCTCCAGCAGCGGCGCGGCGCCGGGGTCGTCCACGCCGCCCACCACCACGACGCCCCCGGCGACCACCACGGTCGAGAAGCCCGCGATGCGCTGGGTGCCGGCCGCGAGTGGCAACTACACGGCGTCGTCGCGGACATCCGCCAGCATCGACACCATCGTGATCCACACGACGGAGGGAACGTATTCCAGCGCGGTTTCCTGGTTCCAGAGCTCGTCGGCCAAGGTGAGTTCCCATTACGTGATCAGCCCGACGGGCGAGATCACGCAGATGGTCGACATCAGCGACGTGGCCTATACCGAAACTTACTACAACGGCCGCAGCATCGGGATCGAGTGCGCGGGGTACGCCCAGAAGTCATCCACCTGGACGCCGCAATTGCTCGACGCCCTCACCCGTCTCACCGCCTGGCTGTGCAAAACGTATAACGTCTCCTCCGATCACCCCACGGGCGACGCCAACGACACCGGCGGAAAGTACGCCAAGACCGGCCTCGTGGCCCACTCCCAGATCCAACCCTGGAACAAGGATGACCCCGGCCCCTATTTCCCGTGGTCCACCTTCGTCGCCAACGTCAAGGCCCTCCTCAGCGGCTCCGCTCCCGCCCCGACTCCCGCGCCCACGCCCGCGCCCACCACGCCCGGCGCGCCCAACAGCCTCAGTCCCGACAACGCCACGGTGAAAAACGGGCCGGATGTCGCCATGCAGTGGTCGGCCGTCACCGGCGCCACCGGGTACGAGGTGGCCATCGAGTCCGGGCCCGACAACGCGGCCTACGGCGCCTATTACACCTACGCCGCCACCGCCAACTCCAAGACCTTCTATCCCCAGTCCGACAACCGGTACTATCGCTTCAAGGCCCGCGCGCAGAACGCGGCCGGCTGGGGCGCGTTTTCCGCCTGGGCCGTCTTCTACTTCTCCTCCACCGGCGGCGCGGCCCCCACCCCCGCGCCGGCTCCCGCGCCCACGCCGGCCCTTCCGGCCGCGCCCAACGCTCTCTCGCCCGACAACAGCGTGAAACTCGCCGGGCCGGACGTCACCATGCAGTGGGCCGCCGTCTCCGGCGCGTCGAACTACGAAGTGACCATCGAGTACGGCGCTGACGCCGTCGCCTGGAACGCGTACGTCACCTACTCGGTTTCCACCACCAGCAAACAGTTCTGGCCGCAGGTTGACAACCGCTACTACCGCTTCAAGGTGAAGGCGTGGAACACGGCCGGCTGGGGAGATTCCTCGGCGTGGGCCACCTTCTACTTCTCCACTACTTCCGGCACGCCCGCGCCCGCGCCGGCCCCCGCGCCCACGCCCACCGCCCCGGCCGCGCCCACCGGCCTCTCACCCTCCGGCGGCGCGACCCAGACGACCGAGTCCGTCACCATGAAGTGGACGGCGGTCAGCGGCGCCACCGACTACGAAGTGGTCATTGAGTTCAGTTCCGACAACGCCACCTGGAAGGCCTACTACACCTACACCGTCTCCGGCGGCGGCGTCAGCAAGACCTTCTGGCCCCAGGCGAACCGGAACTACTACCGCTTCAAGGTGCGCGCCAAGAACTCCGTGGGCTTCGGCGCCTACTCCTCCTGGGCGACCTTCTATTTCTCGATCTGAGGCCGTGACGGCGCGGGTCGCCAGCCGTTGATCTTGGCGGCGACGACGAAGTCACTCTCTGAAAGCCCGCCCACGTCGTGGGTCCAGAGCGTGATCTCCACCCGCCCCCACGTCAGCGTCACGTCGGGGTGGTGCCCCTCCGACTCCGCCAGCGCGCCCACCGCCACCACGAAGCCCAGCGCCCGCGCGAAGTCCGGAAACCGAAACACGCGCTTTAAGCGCCCCCCCGGCTGGGACTCGATGAGCGTCCACCCGGGAATCTGCTTCAGCAGCCGGCGCGCCCGCGAGATCGGCATGGGCCTCGCGCCGGGGCGGCGCGGCGAACACCTTCGTTCTCCAAGCGGGCGGGGCATGGCTGCGCCTCCCCTCGGTCGTCGCCGACATCGGCGAACCGCGATGCGCTCAGCCCACCACGCCGCCGCCGCCAGCGGCAAGCGAAACCGCGATGGCGGAGCGGCCATTGCCGGGCGCTTGGCCCGCGGACGAGGCCTCACCCCCCGGCGTGGCGCCAATTTGGCCCTTGACCTGGCCGCCGCCGGCGGTAAACTTTGACTCCCTTCCGCGCGCCGGTGGGCGCGCCCATGCCCTTCGGAGCGACCGATCAATGCCCGATTCATCCGTCGCCACTCTTTCAGCGTCGGCTGCGGACGTGACTACGCTCGCCGGCGAACTGGACCGGATTGAAACCCTGTCGGTCAGCGAGATCATCGATCTGAAGCGCCGGGTGTTCGTCCATCCCGGGTTGCGCCGGCGGGTGGGGGAGGTGGAGGCGGCGCTGGGAGAGACGAAGGAGAACCCCAGGCGGCGCGCGCTGATCTCCTGGGTGAACGGCCACTCCGCCGAGGCCGTGGAGTTGTTCGAGACCGTGAACCCGCAGTCCGCGGCGCACCTCTACGCCTATGGCGCGGCGCTGCGAGACGTCCGGCGGTTCACGCGGTCGCTGGAGGCGCTGGCCGCCGCCGAGCAGAAAGCGCCGGATGACCAGCAGGTGGCGGTGGTGGTGGAGAAGGTCGAGAGTCTCCTGGCCTTGAGCCGGGTGGAGGAGGCGGAGAAGGCGCTGAAGGCGCTGAGCGCGGGCGCGGCGGCCCATCCCGACGTGCGCTGCTTGACGACCTGCGTGCAGGAGTTCTCCGGCCGCGCCGAGGAGGCCATCAAGGAGTACGAGAGCATCCTCAAGGCGCACCCGCACAACGTGCGCACGCTCTTTAGGCTGGCGGCGTTGTACGACCGGGTGGGCGAGGAAGACCTGGCGCTGCGCATGATGGAGCGCGCGGTGCGCGTGCCGCCCAGCAACGTGGGGGTGTTCGTCAACCTGGGCCTGATGTATGAGGACCGCGACCGCTGGGACCAGGCCCGCCGCTGCTACCAGCTGGTGCTGGCCGACAACCCGGCCCACGACCGCGCCCGGATGTACCTGAAAGACGCCGAGAACTCCACGGTCCAGGTCATCGACGAAGAGCAGGTGGGCAAGGAAGACAAAATGGTCCGCCTGCTGGGCACGCCGGTGACGGATTTCGAACTCTCGGTCCGCTCGCGGAACTGTCTCGACCGCATGAACATCCGCTCACTCGGCGATCTCATCACGCGCACGGAGCAGGAACTGCTCGCCTTCAAGAACTTCGGCGAAACCTCCCTGGCCGAGATCAAGAACATCCTCGCCGCCAAGGGGCTGCGCCTCGGCCAGAAGATTGAAGAGGGCATCGTGTTGCCCGCCGAACCGGTCGTGGTCACGCCTGAGGGCATCGACCAGAGCACCGCGCAGAAACCGATCGCCGAACTGAACTTCTCGGTCCGCGCCCGGCGCTGCATGGATCGGCTGGGCGTCAAGACCATCGGCGACCTGGTGAACCGCTCCGAGCCGGAACTGCTGGCCACGCGCAACTTCGGCACCACCTCGCTCAACGAGGTGAAAGAGAAACTCCGCGGCATCGGGCTGACGTTGCGCGACGCCTGACAGCCGCCAAGACCGGTTCCGGCGCGCCGTGGCTCTCTCCATCGACCTCTCCGGCAGAGTCGCCCTCGTGACCGGCGCCTCCCGCGGCATCGGCCGCGAAGACGCCCTCGCGCTGGCCCGCGCCGGCGCCGACGTGGCGCTCGCCGACATTCTGCTCGAGTCCGACGCCTCCCCCTCCGCCACCGAAGCGGCGTCGCCCCTGGCCCAGATCATGAAGGCCCGGGGGGCCGTCTTCGCCGAGGCCACGGCCGCCGAAATCCGCGGCATGGGCCGGCGCGCGCTGGCGATCAAGATGGACGTGACCGACCGCGACGCCGTGCGCGCCGGCGTCGAGCGGACGGCGCGGGAACTCGGTTCCCTCGACATCCTGGTGAACAACGCCGCCACCCTCGACCACGTGGCGCGGCTGGAACACCAACGGGACGACCTGTGGGAGCGCGACCTGCGCGTCAACCTCACCGGCATGTTCCTCTGCACCCGCGCGGCCTGGCCGCTGATGAAGGCCCGGGGCTTCGGCCGGGTGATCACGGTCTCCAGCGTCGCCGGAACGCTCGGCGGCTACGGGCAGGCCAGTTACGCCACCACCAAGGCCGGCGTGCTCGGCTTCACCAGGTCCATGGCGCTGGAGGGAGCGCGGCACGGCATCACCGTCAACGCCGTCGTTCCCGGTGTCATCGCCACCGAAGCCTTCGAGATGACCGACGCCGGCATGCGCCAGCGCATGATCGACCGCACTGCCTTCCGGCGCGCGGGCGCGCCGGCCGACGTGGCGAACGCCGTGGCGTTTCTGTGCAGCGACCTCGCCTCGTACCTCACCGGCATCGCGCTGAACGTCAGTGGTGGCATCGAGTTGTTCACGTTCTGATCGGGGGTCGGCGAAGGTGGATCAAAAACGCCCGGCAAGGCCCAGCATGAAAAAAAAGACCGTAAGCCCGGCCGGGATGAAGAGAAACAAGATCAGATCCAGCGCCAGTCCGGAGAGCATGATTGCCTTGGCAACCGGCCGAATCTTCCCGTGGAGCCGGTCGTCGATGAAGAACACTCCTAACATCAGCGCGAGCCATACCGACAGGCCGATCACGAAGACCAGAACACCGCTGTCAAGCGCCTGGGAAACAATCCCGCCGTCCTCCGGCCACAAGGGGGCTTCCGCCTGCCTGGAGATCAGCACGACCATGACGAAGAACGGCCAGCACACGAACCCCACCGCGCCGGCCATCGAGACCATGAAGGCGGCGTAGTCCCCGACGCCAGGCCGCGGGGGCTTCGCATCGTTGGAATCGACGGCCTTGGGCGCGAAATGGTTCATCGCTGGATCTCACCCACTCATGATGTCCGGCGCGAGCGATCCGCGCCAGTCGCGCCGGACGCGCCGCTCCGACTGAGCACCCGCCCATCGAGCACCCCCCCCTCACGCCCGCGCGCCGAGGCGGGCCGTGTCGCTTCGCAGCGTGGCGTCGGTGGTGGGCCGGGAGGAGAAGGTGAACTCGCCCTTCTCGTCGACATCCACCACCACGTCGTGCCCCGGCAGGAACTCTCCGGCCAGCATGCGGCGCGAGAGTTCATTCTGGACGCGCTTCTCGATGACGCGGCGGATGGGGCGCGCGCCGTACTCGGGATCGTGGCCCAGGGCGACCACGCGGTCGACCGCTTCCGGCGTCAGCGCCAGACCCAGGCGGGAGTCGCGCAGGCGGGCGCGCAGGTCGCGCACCTGGAAGCCGACGATCTCCTTTAGGTTTTCGCGGCCCAGGCGGTCGAAGATCACCACCTCGTCGATGCGGTTGAGGAACTCTGGCCGGAAGGTCTCCTTGAGCAGGCTGGTCATCTGTTCGCGGTAGGCGTCGTGGTCGGGCGCGGCTTCCGAGGCGGCGGAGGCGGCGCGTTCCACCACGAAGCCCACGCGGTCGGCCCGGCCGGAGTAGAGGTGCGAGCCGAGGTTGCTGGTCATGATGATCAGGGTGTTCTTGAAGTCCACGGTGCGGCCCTGGCCGTCGGTGAGGCGGCCGTCGTCGAGCACCTGGAGCAGCACGTTAAAGACGTCGGGATGGGCCTTCTCGATCTCGTCGAACAACAGGACCGAGTAGGGCCGGCGCCGGACCATTTCGGTGAGTTTGCCGCCTTCCTCGTAACCGACGTAGCCGGGGGGCGCGCCGATGAGACGGGAGACGGTGTGTTTCTCCATGAACTCCGACATGTCGACGCGCACCAGGGCTTTTTCGTCGTCGAACAGGAACTCCGCGAGCGCCATGGCCAGTTCGGTTTTTCCGACGCCGGAGGGGCCGAGGAAGATGAACGACCCCATGGGCAGCGTGGCGGCGCGCAGGCCAGAGCGAGATCGACGGATGGCGTCGGCCACGGCGGTCACGGCGTGGCGCTGGCCGCTGATGCGCCGGTGGATGATCTCCTCCATGCGCAGGAGTTTCCGGCGCTCGCCTTCGAGCATTTTGGCCACGGGGATGCCCGTCCAGCTGCTGACCACGCCGGCGATGTCCTCTTCGGTGACCTGGTTGCGCAGGGAGCGATCGTCGCTCTGCATGCCGGCCAGTCTGGCCTCCGCGGCGCGGTGTTGGCTCTCCAGGGCGGGCAGGTCCTGGTACTTGATGCGCGACGCTGTCTCCAGGTCGCCCTCGCGGGTGTGGCGTTCGACCTCGCTGCGCGCGCCTTCGATCTCTTTCTTGAGGCGCGCCACGTCGGAAATGACGGCTTTCTGGGCCTCCCAGCGGGTTTTGGCCGCGAGGTGGGCCTCCTTCTTCCCGGCGATCTCCCGTTCGATCTTCTTCAAGCGGGCGCGGGAGGCGTCGTCTTCCTCGCGGCGCAGCGCCTCGCGCTCCAGTTCCAGGCTGGTCAGTTCGCGCTCCGAGCGGTCGAGGTCGGCGGGCAGCGAATCCATTTCGATGCGCAGGCGCGCCGCGGCCTCGTCCATGAGGTCGATGGCCTTGTCGGGGAGGAAGCGGTCGGAAACGTAGCGCGTGGAGAGTTCGGCGGCCGCGACCAGGGCGGAGTCGGAGATGCGCACGTGGTGGTGGATCTCGTACCGTTCCTTGAGGCCGCGCAGGATCGAGATCGTGTCTTCCACGCTCGGCTCGCCCACCAGCACCGGTTGGAAGCGGCGGGAGAGCGCGGCGTCTTTCTCGATGTGCTTGCGGTACTCGTCGAGCGTGGTGGCGCCGACGCAGTGCAGATCCCCGCGGGCCAGCGCGGGCTTCAAGAGGTTGGCGGCGTCCATCGACCCCTCGGCGCGCCCAGCGCCCACCAGGTTATGCAATTCGTCGATGAAGACGATGATCTCGCCGGCCGATTCCTGAATCTCCTTCAACACCGCCCGCATGCGCTCCTCGAACTGGCCGCGGAACTGCGCGCCAGCCACCAGCGCGCCCAGGTCGAGCGCGATGACCCGCTTGCGCTTGAGCGACTCCGGCACGTCGCCCGCCACCACGCGCCGCGCCAAGCCCTCGACGATGGCGGTCTTGCCCACGCCCGGCTCGCCGATCAGCACCGGGTTGTTCTTGGTGCGGCGCGCCAACACCTCAATCACCCGCCGCGTCTCCAGGTGGCGGCCGATCACCGGGTCCAGCGTGTCTTTCCGGGCCATTTCCGTCAGGTCGCGGGCGTAGCGCTCCAGCGCCTGACGGCTCTCCTCCGGCTGCCGGTTTGACACCCGGTGCGGCCCTTTCAACTCCTTCAGCGCCCGCACGATCTCCTGGCGCTTGAAGCCGTGCACCGCCAGGAACTCGCGGGTGACCGACCGCTCCTCCGACGCCACGCCAATGAACAGGTGCTCGGTCGAGATGTATTCGTCCTCGAACTCCTTCAGCGCCCGCTCCGCCTCCATCAACACGATCGTCAACCGCCGAGACGGCGCCACCGGCGGCTGGGCGCGCGCGACCCGCGGGAAACGCCCCGCGACCTCCTGGGCCTCGCGCAGCATCAGGTCCGCGCCCACGCCCATTTTGGCGAGCAGTTGCACCACGATGTTCGGCTCCTCCTGTTGCAATAGCGCCACCAGCAGGTGCTCCGGCTCGATCTCCGAGTTCTGGCCGGTGAGCGCCAACTGGTGCGCCGCTTGCAAAGCCTCGCTGGCGCGGTCGGTGATCTTGTCGGGTTTCATCTTTCCTCCGCCGAAACGGCCGACGCCACGGACGAGGGAACCCGCCGCAACCCGCGTGCCGGACCGGCGGTCAGGAGCCGGGTATCCGGGATCGGGAACGCGAGAGATTTGGGCCGGCGCGCGGAAAGCGGTTGACCGGAACAGCCGGCCTCCCTATACTTCGTCCTCTTTCGCCCGGCGCGCGGTGGCGGCCGGACTTGCCAGAGGTGCGGCATGCACACGAAAATCCGCCGGAGTAAGAAGAAGCACGAGAAGCGTACCGGCTATCGGTATCGCGCCAAGACCCACGGTGGGCGCAACGTCATCCGGCGCAAGCGGCAGCGTCGGGCGAAGGGCTGGTAGCCGTTTCCGCGGCGCGGGCGGCGTCTGAAGCAAGAGCAGGACTTTCGGTTTTTCTCGCGAGAAGATATACTTTGTTGGACGATAGACGGTCTATTGCGGGAAAGCGTGTCGCCATGAACTGGGAATCCCGCATCGCACCGGATCCGGAAGCGTTGGCGGGAACGCCCGTGATTCGGGGCACCAAGGTGTCGGTCGAGTGCGTCATTGGCTTGCTCGCGCGAGGGTGGAGTGAGGCGGAAGTGCTTCGGAACCACCCCGGTATCACACGGGAAGACCTCCTCGCGTGCTTGGCGTACGCTGAGAAACGCGTTCAAACGAAACCAGCCGCGCGCGGCGAGGCGGAAGCGCACGATGGTGAACTTCGCGATCACATCGCCCGCGGTGACGCCTTCCGCTTTTGGGATGAACCGGAGGAGGACGTCTATTCCGAGGAGGACGGCGCGCCACTGGGCACTTAACGGTATGGTTCGGACCGGCACGGTTCTCCTGATACGGTGGCCTCGAAGCGACCAGGCTGGTTGGAAAGTTCGGCCCTGCGTCGTGGTGTCGTCTGATTCCTATAATGCGATGGGATCGGACGTCATCGTCGCGGCCATCAGTTCGCGGCGGCGTTTCGAAGCCCAGGACATCTGGCTGCCCGCGTCGGACAAACGCTTCGCAAGCACCGGGTTGAGGAGGTCCTCCACGATTCGGTGCGGCAAACTGTATACATATGATCTGCGCGGGGCGCCTCGTGCTCTCGGCGCCCTTGCGCCCGATCTCCTTCGCGAGGTTCTGACGAACGTGAAGGAGGCTATCGCTGAACCTCCCGACGCCGGTTCAACCACGGGGGCGGACGCGTCCCGTTAGGAACGGCGCAACGTCATTCGGCGCAAGCGGCAGCGTCGGGCGAAGGGCTGGTAGCCCGTTCCACCGCCTGAGTAGCGCGGTGGGTCTCGGTCGCGCCGGGCAACCGCCCCAGCAGGCGAAGCAGTCCGTCCAAGATGGTGTACGGGTGGGGCGGACAGCCGGGGATGAAGAGGTCCACCGGCAGCGTGGAGGCCGCGCCGTCGTGGGCTTCCGGATGGCCACGATAGATTCCGCCGGAGATGGCGCACGCGCCCACCGCGATGACCAGGCGCGGCGGGGGCACGGCGTCATAGGTTTTCTTGAGCGCCAGGCGCATGTTCTCGGTGACGGGGCCGGTGACGACCAGCCCGTCGGCGTGCCGGGGCGAGGCCACCCACTGGATGCCGAAGCGGCCGAGATCGAACACGATGGTGGAGAGGACGTTGAGGTCGGCCTCGCAGGCGTTGCAGCCGCCGGCGCTGACCTGGCGGAGTTTGAGGGAGCGGCCGAAGAGGCTGCGGCTCTTGGCGTCGAGCGCCTCGGCGAGATGCGGCGTGCCGGCGCGCAGCAGCAGGTCGTCCCGGCGGCGCACGGCCAGGCGGTAGTCGCCGGTGTGGGTGACGGCGCCGGTGGGGCAGGCCTCGACGCACTCCGGGCAGAAGAGGCAGCGGCCGAGGTCGAGGGCCGGCGTGGAGCCGTTCCCCTCATGGGAGATGGCGCCGGTGGGGCAGACCTCGCCGCAGACGGCGCAGCCCGGCGGGCATTTCGCCGGGTCGATCACCGGCAGGCCGCGGAAGCGGTCCGGCAACTTCGGTTCCGCGCGCGGCCAATCGCTGGTGCGGTGTCCCTGCTGCAACCGGGCGCGAAGCATGCGGAACATGGCTGGATTTCACGTCGCGGATGGGGTCACGCGGAGCGCCGCGGGGTCGCGGAGGCGCTCACAGGTCGTGGCCGCAGTAGGAGAGGTTGAAACTCTTGTTGCAGAGGGGGAAGTCGGAGATCTGCTGGCCGCGCAGCGCCAACGCGAGGCCGAACCAGTTGTGAAACGATGGGTCCACCACCTTGTACGACGACCAGCGGCCGTGGGGGTCGGTGATTCCCACGTGGCAGATCTCCCCGCGCCACCCTTCGACCAGCGCCACGGCGATCGACGAAGGCGCCGGGTCGCCGCACGCCGTGCGCACCGGGCCGTCCGGCGGCCGATCCACGAGATTGCGCGCCATGTCGACCGACTGTTGGATTTCCAGCCACCGCACGTAGGCGCGGGCGAACACGTCGCCGGAGGGCCAGACCGCCGGCGCGACGCGCGCCGCCGTGCGGTAGACGCCCCAGGCGAAGTCGCGCCGCGTGTCGCGCGCCAGGTCGCACGCCCGCGCCGCCGGCCCCACCAGGCCGATCTCCGCCGCCGTTTTCCGGTCGAGCCGCCCGGTGTCTTCGAACCGCGCCAGCACCGAGGGCGTCGCCCACAAAAGACTCACCGCCCCGCCCACGTCGCGCAGCGCCT
>JACQVU010000103.1 GCA_016209585.1 Planctomycetota bacterium | reverse complement strand
GCTCGGCGCGGCGCGGCTGCCCTCCGACGGCTACGGCTCGACCTACGTCAACGTCACCGGCGACACCATGACCGGCACGCTGGCGCTGCCGGCGAACGGTCTTTCCGTGGGATCGACGCAACTGTTGGTCGCAGGCGGCAACGTGGGCGTCGGCACGCTCTCTCCGGCGGCGCGCCTGGAGATTCAGACCGAGGGGGCGGGCAACCGGGGTCTGGAGATCATCGGCGCCGCCAACCAGTCCGAGCCTTACCTGCGCGTCACGCGGCCGGATGGGGCGCTGGCATTCGAAGTGGGCGGCTCCGGGGGAACGTCGGATAACACGATTTCGCTGATCGGTACCATGCTCGCGGCGCGCGCCGCGCTGCTCAACGCCTACGTCGACCCCTTCGCGCCCGGCGAGGACCGGCTCATCGCCAGCGTCCACGGGCAGTGGGAGAAGGGCGACGACGGCGTGGCGAACACCGCCGACGACTCCTGGCTGGCCCTGGCCGGCTACGTGAACGCGAGCGGCGCGTCGATCCAAGGCTCGGTCACGTCGGTCGCCGGGCTGATGCAGGGCGTGCCGTCAGGCGTCTCGCAGGCGACGGCCGGCTATTTCCAGGTGCTCACGAACGTGCCGTTGCAGGTCGGCGTGGCGGCCGTGGTCACGGCCACCATGGCCAACCAGAACAGCACGGCGGGAGTGTTCCGGATCGAGAGCGGCTCCAGCGTCGTTTCCGGCAGCCAGGCGATCGCGCTGATCGTGCAGGACTTCGCCACGGGCGAGGGGCTGCACCGCGCGCTCTACGTCGACGGCGTGCAGCAGTTCGTGTCCGGGACGCAATCGGGTCTCATTCTGCCGAACTCGACGAACCTGCCCGAGACCAGCATCGCCGCGAACAATGCGTCGCTCTTCTACCGCACGCTTGACAACACGCTGCACGTGAACCGCGGCGGCTCGTGGGATGAAGTGCTCACCGCCGGCCTGGGGCAGACCGTGACCGGGCAGAAAACCTGGAGCGGCACGATGGCCTTCTCGTCGGCGCCGTCGTTCAACGCGGCCGGCGCGCCGTTCACCGTGTCGTCCACCACGGTGGTCACCAACCTGAACGCCGACCTGCTGGACGGGCAGGAAGGCGCTTACTACCGCGACGCCTCGAACCTCAACGCCGGCACGCTCGGCGCGGCGCGGCTGCCATCGGACGGCTACGGCTCGACCTACGTCAACGTCACCGGCGACACCATGACCGGCACGCTGGCGTTGCCGTCCAGCGGCCTCACCGTCGGCTCGACCGATCTCGCGGTGTACGGCGGCAACGTGGGCGTGGGCACGCTGATCGCCGGGCAGAAGTTGTCGGTGGTGGGCGGGTTCATGGAGGTCAAAGGGGCGAACGACACCGGCCTGATCCTCCAGCCCACGGGGGCGGGGGGCGAGACTTGGGAACTGCGCGCCCAGCGCACGGGCGAGTCGTTCCCCGGCTTTTTCCTTCGGAACGGGACGGAGTCCAACAACTACTTCTACGTGACGGACGCCGGGCTGGTGCGGCTGGGGCTGCCGACGGCGTCGCTCACCAGCGCGACGGGGTTGAACATCGACGCCTCGGGGCTGGTGGGCATCGGCACGCTCGCGCCCAACGCCCGGCTGCACGCCGAGGCGACGGCGGGGGGCAACTGGATCATTCTGGGCAAGAACCAGGTAGGCGCCACCGACCTGACGGCCGGGGTGCGGGGGGAGATCAACGCCTACGGGTTCGGCTACCTGGGGTACTACAACTCGTCGCTCTCGCCCGCCATTCTCGGCGCGGGGGTGTACGGCAACAGCAGCGCCTCCGGCGCGTACGGCGTGTACGGGCGGTACAGCGCCTCGAATTACGGCTACCTGGGCGCCAACGGCGTGGGGCTGTACGCCACGGGCACGACGTACGCGGCCGATCTTTCCGGTCCGGCGCGGGTGTCGGGCACGCTCACGGTGGCCACCAACGCGCTCGTGGTGGAAGCCACCAGCAGCATGGTGGGCATACACACCACCGCGCCCACGGCGGCGCTTGACATCCGCGACGAAGACAACACCGTGGAACTTGGCACCCACGTTTCCAACGGCTGGACGGACGCCAACGGCATCATCGGTTTTCCGGGGTACGGCACGCGGCACGGGGAGATCGCGTTTTATCCGAATTCCAGCGCGTTCGCGCTCGTCGATTCCTCGGCCAGCGATCCGGCCGGAGATTACGGGACGCTCAGCCATGCCAATTTGAATTTCATCGATATCTGGGCCAATCAGGGCATTTTTGAATCCAACGTGGGCGTGGGCACCATCACCACGAACGAGAAAATCACGCTCGACGGCGCCCTCAGCATGCGCGAGCAGGCTTCGGCGCCCTCGAACACGTCGTCGTACGGCAAGTTGTACGTAAAAAGCGCCGACGGTTCGCTCTACTTCAAGGATGGAGCCGGGACCGAGACCAAGGTGCTGTCCGGTGGCGCGGGCGGCGCCGTCATCACGGTGGTGAAGTCCGCGGATGTCTCCCTGTTGGGCGACGCGACGCTCAACGACGATTCAGAACTGCAGTTCCCGATGGCGGCGAACAGCGTGTATCAGTTCGAGATTCAGGCGATTTACTCCACGTTCGACAACGCCAACATCCGTTTCGCCCTCAACGGCCCAGCGGGAGTGAACTGGCTGCAGGCGTACGTCATCGCCACCAAGGACGACTCGCCAACGAACGTGGTCACGCTGGCCGACATCACGGCCTATGAGTCGGCGATCGTTCCCGACGTGCTGCTCACCACGCGCGAACTCATTCGCATCTCCGGCTCGGTCTCCAACGGCGCCACCAGCGGCAACCTCATCTTCCGGTGGGCGCAGGGCACGTCTCAAGGGGCCCTGGCCACGAAAATCCACAAAGGCAGTTACATCGTCGCTCACAAGGCGCAGTAAGGTCCTCCGGTCGGTTCACGCACTCGAAGCGGGCATGGGCTACGGCATCGTCGCGTATCAGAAAAACCGCGCCAATGGCGGCCTGTGCGCCGCCCGCGGTCTTGGCGCGCGCCCGCTCTGCCTCCTCGCCGCAATCGCGCTGCTCTTGGTCGCGCCGCGCGCGTCGGCGGACGAGTTTGGCGAGCTGTTCTTCGCCGCCGGCGTTCCCGCCTCTCAATCGGCGATGCTCGCCTTTGGAGACGGCTCCTGGTCGCCGCCGTGCGGCGGGGAGATGATCTTCTCCGCGGCGGTGCGGGACGACGCCACGGGCGCGTTCGTGTTCGGCGCCGACGGCGCGGGCGCCGACACCCAGGCCCGTCCGCGGCGGGCGTCGCTTTTCGGCGGGCGGTTCCCGATTCCGGTTTTCTCCTGGTGGGGCGACGGCGTCGACCTGCGAACCGTCCTGGTTCCGGCCGGGCCGGAAGAGGTGGCGGGCGGCGACCGCCGCGTGGACGACGCGCGGGCTGACTTCGGGCGCTCGACCATCGCGGGCTTCTGGCGGGTTGTTGTCGCCAACACCGGCGCGGCGCCGCGATCACTCTCCGTCTGGATCGTCGCGCGCCCCGCGCCCTCGCAGCCTCTGCCGAGGCGGCTGACGTTCGAGCGCCTGCCCGGCTACCAGCGCGGCGAGGCGCTGCGGTGCGACTGGGCCGGCCGCTCGCGCGTCGCCTTGCTGGCGGCCGACGAGGCCGACGAGCGCGGGGTGTTGGACGGAAAGTTCGGCGACGTCCTGCGCGTGGCGCGCGCGGGCAGGCCCCTGTCCCGGTTGCCCGCGGCGGGCGACGGGCGGTGCTCCGCGGCGCTGCGCTATCGGGTATCCCTCCAGCCGGGAGAGAGGCGCGTGCTGCGCTTCGCCGCGCCCGACCATCTCGACCCCGGCGAGCGCGGGGCGCATCTCCGCGCCGCGCTGCTGCTGTCAGAGGACCATGCCCTCGCCGCGGCCGGCGCGCGGCGGGAGTGGTCGCGCCTCTTCGCCCGCACGGGCGTGCGCACGGGCGACCGGACGCGCGACGACCGGTTCTACGCGAATCTGGCCGGGTTGCGCGCTGTCGTCGCGGCGACTGGCTCCGGGTCGCTGCCGGCGGCGTGGGATCGGGTCGCCTGCGACGGAATTCCAGGGTTGCTGGTGGCCGGCGAACGCGAAGTCACGGCCCGCGCGCTGACGACCTTATATGGACCGAAGACCAGGGAAACGGGCGTCGCCGACGACAACGCGGATCGCCTTCACCATCTTTACGACGTCGCGACGCACTTGCGGCTCTACCACGACCTCGCTCTGGTGCGCGGGCTGTGGCCCGCCGTCCGCGCGGCCGCGCGCGGGTTGCGGCCGAACCCGCGACGGGGCGGCGACCTGAATAATGACGACCGGTACTGGAACGCCTTGGTCGCCAAGCCCTTGCTGCGGGAGGTCGCGTGGATGGCGCGGGCGCTGGGCGACACCGCGCACGCGCGCTGGTGCGACGCGGCGGAGAAGGAGTGGAACAGTATCCGGGAATCGTGGGAACAACGGCCTCCGCCGCAGGGGCGCCCCTCACCGGAACAGCCCGGCGAGTTCGCACGCCACATGGGGAGCCTCCGATTCCCCCCTCCCGCGAGCAGGTTCAGCGGGTGGTCCGGTTCGCTTTTGCAGGGCTGTTCCTCGCTGGTCGAGTCGCGCGGCGACCGGATTGTCATCGGTACGGTCGTGAACAGCGGGCCAATCTGGCCCGGCGTGCGGGTCGGGGTGAAGTCACTGCCCACCGAACACGGCCCCGTCGGCTTTGACACGATGGTGGCGGGGGAACTGGAGGGCCTGCCCGGCCAGCCCCGCGCCGTGGTCTCGATTCTGACGCTCACGGGGTCGGCCCGGCCCCCTTCAGGCTACCTGTGGCGGATCCCCCGCTGGCCTGACTCCTGGGCGCGCCAGGTTGATTCCCGCCTGGTCGTCCGCACGAACCGGCCGAACGGCTTCGTCCGCGCCGCCTCCGCCCTCGACTTTCCCGCGCGGGTGGAGGCGGCGCCAACCGTGACTCCGCCGCCGGGGGTTGACCGCGCTGCTGCTCCCGCGCCTCCCCTCGATTATCTCGTGCTGCGGCCGGACGTCACCTTCGCCGTGGCGCTGGTGAGCAGACGCGAGTGACCAACCACCCGCGCCGAAAACCGCCCGCCCCCTTTTCCGATTGATCAGTGGCGGGGGAAACGGTACAGGGAAGATGGTTTCCGCCGTGGGCCCCCCGCAGTTCCGAAGGAGCGAAGTCATGGAAGCCACGTCGAACGTCGTCCCGTCAGCCTCCCTTTCGCCCGACCGCGCCGCCCACGCCCGCGGCATGCTGGTCGGCGCGTTGCTCGCCGGCAACGCCTTCACGCTGCTGCTGCTGGTGTTGGCGCTCATGGGCTTCATCGGGCCGGGGGCGAACCTCGCCGGCGGCGACATTCTCGCCCGGCGGCTGGCGGCGAGCGCCGGCACCACGCAGGAGGGGAACGGCCTGATCGTGGCCACGGGGATGATCACCACCGATCGTGAGGCGCTCTGGGTGCTGGACACCGTGAGCCGCAACCTCGCGGTCTATGACCTGGGGGTCGGGGCGGAGAAGAAGATCAACTACATCTCCGGCCGCAAACTCACCTTCGACCTGCAGGCCGAATGGTACAAGGGTGACAAGCCCTCGCCGAAGGAAGTGCAAAAGGCCATGGAGGACGAGCAGAAGAAGAAGACGGGGGGCTGACGGCCCGCGTCGTCGCCGCCCGCGCGATCCCGCGCCGCGTGGCGGAGCGCGGGGGGGCCATCGCCAACGCGCGTGAATTCCTGATCACACGCCAGTGCCCAGCGCCCGTTCCACGGCGGAGAGAGCGCGATCCAGCGCCGGGGCGATCTCGCGGCCGCGGGCGATGAGGCCGGAGAAGAACTCGGCGTCGCGCTCGGCCTCGGCGCGAGCGAGGTCGGCGCCAGCCAGAGCGCGGCCGCGGATCTCGCGCTCGCGCCGCAGGCGAGCCAGTTCCACCGCGCGCGACATCGTCACCATCAGGCTGTGCGCGCGGCCGCAGGCCCGCGCGGCCGCCTTCTGTTCCGCGACGCGCGCGGCCAGGCGCGACACGTCCGCCTCCGGTTCGGCGGCCAGGCGCCGGGCGGCCTCGGTGGCGGCCGGAACGAGGCGTTCGTAGGCGGCCAGCGCGGCCGCCACCTCCTCGCGGCGGCGGCGCAGCGCGGCCCGCGCGTGGTCCAGCGCGGCCCGGCGGGCGTCGGGGTCGAGCGCCTTTGGGGCGACGGCGCGCGCCTGGACGGGCCGGGCGGGCAACGCGCGCAGGGCCTCAGCCAGGGGCACGGGAACGGTGTGTTCAATGAGCGCGCCCCGCGGCGTCGCGTTGATGCAGCGGCCCTTGAACCGTCCGGCCAGCAGGCCAAGGTCGCGGACGTAACTGTGCATGTCGGGGTTGGTGTAGACCACGCCGCCCGCCGTCGAGGCCACCGGGTGCAGCCCCTGGCGCCGGCGCAGGAGGCACTCCAGTTCCAGCATCTCGAACGTGCAGAACGGCGAGAGCAGCGCTCGCCACTGGCGGTAGAAGGCGGTGCCCGGCACGTGGGTGACGCCGGCGGCGTAGGAGAGGTCCAGGCCGACCAGGATGATGGGGTCGCACCCCAGCATCTCCAGGAGGGCGAAGCCGAAGTGCGCCACCGACCCCCCGGCGTCGAGGTCGCCCTTGACGCCGTCGGGCAGGTCCAGCACGTGGTTGAGCACCGGGTCGTCCTTGAAGACCTTCGGGCCGCGGCAGGCGGCCACGGCCTCGTGAGCCGCGAGGGGATCGACGAAGACCGGCACGCCCTCGGCCGCGCCCAGGTCCTCGAAGTAGCGGGCGCTCACGCCGTGGAAGTCGACCAGGTTGGTGAAGTGCGGCGTGATTCCCGCCGCCGCCACCGGGCGCAAGGCGGTGCTCACGGCGAGGATGATGGCCCGCTCCCGCGCCTCGCGCAGCAGCGGGAGATCGGCCGCCAGCGACGGCCCCGCCCCCACCAGGACGCCGGGCAGGCCGCGGAAGACGCCGGCCAGTTCACGCACCCCCGGGCTGGTGACGTAGTCCACCACGTTGCCCATGAAGTTCTCGAACTGGCGGGCGGGCAGCAGCATCTGGGTGGCCAGCAGCATCCGGCCGTGCTCCACGGCGTCGGCCAGCCAGCCGCGGCAGCGGCGGTAGTAGTCGGCGGCGAAGCGGCGGGAGGGTTCGTGGTCGACGAAGTGCGCCTTGCCGCCGAAGACGATCTCCACGTTTTCCTCCACCAGTTTCAGGGCGTCGCCCGGGGCGGAGGGAGTGAAGAAGGCCAGCCGGCCGGCGGCGATCTCGGCGGTGAAGTCTTGAAGGGAGAGCGCGGCGCGCAGGTGGCCCGGCTCGGCCTCGATGGCCACGATGCTCACTTCGACGGACTGGGTGGCGATGATGGCGGCCGCGGTGTAGCCCAGGCCGAAGCCCAGGAGGAACACCGTGTCGGTCGGCCCCAGCGATAGCCCCTCCACGGCGCGCCGGGCCTCGCGCCCGGGGTCGTAGCGCGAATGGAGCAGCACCGGCCCGGCGGTCTCCGCGCCGGGCACGGCCCGCTCCAGCGTCATCGCGCCGGACCTGGCCGGGGTTAACAGCGGCGTGAAGTCCGGCGCGTCGAGGATGCGCTTGGCCTCGTGCGGGAGAACGCGGGCCAGCGCCAGAAGGTTGCGTTCGAGCAGCGTCGCCACGCGCGGTCACCCGTTCCCGCCGCCGTCAGCGTCGCCGTCGCCGCCGCCACCGAGCGACTCGGCCAGGAGCGCCGCCGCGCGGGAGGAGAGTTGCCGCGCGCGGGCCAGCAGGGGGTCGGCGGCGGCGCGGTCCTTCGCGTCACGCAGGTTCACCTCCACGTTGTCGCGGGCCGACAGCAGGGCCACGGCCGCGAGGCGCTGGCAGATGAGGGCGTCGGAGCGCACGTTGGGGTTGCCGAGCGTGAGCGCCAGGCGGCCCTGCTCCAGCACCTCGGCGCACACCTCCATCACGCGCAGCGGCGGGCGCGCGCCGGCGATGAGCGCGGCGTCGCGCGGCGCGGCGGCGGCCTTGCGGGTGTCGCGGATGCGGTCGTAGGCGGCGATGTCCTCGCGGATCAGCGCCAGCAGTTCGCGCCGGGCGGCTTCCAGTCGGGCGAGGCTGGCGCGGAGCGTTTCCTCCACGGCGGCGAACTTTTTTCGTCCGACGGTGAGGTTGCAGGTCATCGATCCCAGGGCCGCGGCCAGCGCGCCGACCAGCGCGGCGGCCGCCCCGCCGCCGGGGACGGGAGAGCGGGAGGCGAGGGCGTCGATGAAGGGGTCGAGCGCGGCCACGGCGTCGGCTTCGGGCGGGGGGAGGTGGTGTTCGATGATGCGATCCGCGCCGAAAGATTCGGTCAGCAGGGCGTCGCCGAGGGCTTCAGCCGCCGTTTCCAGCGGCAGCACGCCGATGAACTCGGTGGAGTGGATGCGCACGCCCCGCGCCAGCGCCTGTTCCTGGACGGCGGCGAAGGCGCGCGCCGGCCCGGTGGCGCGCCAGTCGCAGAGATTCATGGAGACCTGCACGATGCCGCGCGAAGGAAGCGCGAAGCCGAGGGCCTTGACGCCGGGCAGGCCGCCGTCGCGGGCGCGGAGATCGCGCGCGATGGCCTTGGCCACGGCGAGGTCGGCCGTGTCGAGGTTGACGTTGAAGGCCACCAGCACGTCGCGCGCGCCCACGCAGACCGCGCCGGCACTGGGGTGCAGCGCCGGGCCGCCGGCGTCGGGGGCGTGATCAGCGCTTTGCAAGGCGAGGCGAGCGAGGGCCTCGAAGCCGACGTTGCGCACGTCGGCCAGGTTGCGCCGCTCCGGACGGCGCGCGGCGTGCTCATAGTAATAGACCGGCACGCCGAGTTCGCCGGCCACGCGCTCGCCCAAGGCATGCGCCAAGGCCACCGCCCCCTCCATGGCCGCGCCGGCGAGCGGCACGAAGGGCATCACGTCGCAGGCGCCGACGCGGGGGTGTTGGCCGCGGTGGCGCGTGAGATCGACGTGGTCGCGCGCCGCCCGCACGCAGGCGAACGCCGCCTCCAGCACCTGACTTTCCGCGCCGACGGCGGTGATCACGGCGCGGCCGTGGTCGCCGTCCATCTCCGCGCGCAACACCCGCGCGCCCGCCGCCCGCACGGCTGACACGATGGCCTCCACCACGGCCGGGTCGCGCCCTTCCGACACGTTCGGCACGATGGCGTACAGCGGAATGCGCATGGCGGCCCGTCGGCGAAGTCTCGCGGAGGGGAAACGACTCCGACCCCCCCGGGGCGTCGCTCCAAGTCGCCACATTACCCGAAAATACCGCCGATTTCGCGCTTCTCGCTTCACGGGCGGGGCAGGTCCTGGCGCATGAGGCGCTCGTCGGAGGCGACGTACAGAACGTGTAAAGCGCGGGCGTCGGCGTCGAAAGCGATCTGCATGGCCGTGGTGTCGTCGTGCGCGAACGCCATCCCCAGATCGGTCACGCGCGGGGCAGCGCCGTCCAACCGGTCAATCAGATAATCCGTCCCCCACCCCGCCAGTTCAAGCCCCTCTACGGGACGCTTCAACGCCACGCCCAGAACGTCGGCGCCCGCGGGCGAAACGGCGAACCATCCGAGCGGCGGCGTCGGGCGGCGCAGCAGAAGACGCGGCGTCTCTTCCAGGCGCCAGATCGTCATCTCGTACGCCTGGTGCGCGAGAAACGTGCGGCCGTCGCTCCCCCCGAAGGCCGCGCAGGGGTTCACCACCACCCCCGCCCCGAGTCGCCAGCTGTGGCGCTTCTCACCCAGCCATCCGTCGTAGGTTCCGATCTCAACCTCCCAGGAACCCTGGGCAGGCGTCGGGGGTTCGATCGTCAGGCAGGTCACGTATTCTCCCCGCGCACGGCGGAGCACATTGATCTGGCGGGTGTAGGTCGGCACCACAACGGTCACGTCGTTTCGTTTCCCTGGCGCGGTGTGTACGAGGCGGTCGGCAGCCGGCGCGAAATCGACGGCGGCGACGTGCTCGCCATCGGGGGAAACGGCGAGTATCAGGCGATCTTCGGGGAGATCGAGTTTCTCTCGGCGGTTCAGGTTAACACTGTGGGTCAGTTTCACGGTCCGGCCCCCAATCCGCTTTTGAACTACCCTGGGCGGGCGCAAGGGAACGGGAGAGATGTTGAAGGGATTCTCCTCCTTCCTCTCGGGGTTCTCCTTGGGGGGCGTTCCGTCGGAAGACCAGGTCGGGAGAGGACGCGCGTTGATTGGCCACAGGCGAATCGGCGTCACTTCGCCCCGTTCGCGGTCCAGCACGCCGTCGAATCCTCCGCGGATCACCGGCTCCACGACGCCGTACTCGAAATCCTCACGCGGCGTGTCCCACCGGTCGAGGTCTTCCGGCCGAGGGGGGTCGTCCGATGTTCCTGAGACTGACCACGCCGTAGGCGCCTGGATCTCTCCCCGAATCGCGACGAATCGACCACCGGGCGCATAGCGAAGCGCCTTCACGTCAAGCGTGTGGTGACGACGCTCGTCGAACCCGAGGGCGAAGAGGAGGTCGCGCTGGCGAATCTCCGACGCCAGCGTGCGCCGCTCGCCGGCGGGCGAGGTCAATCCCTCCGGGTCGGCGAGCCAGGGGCCTTCCTCCGACGCGATGGGGGCGAGAAACACGGGGTCAGCGTCGGCGGGAATGGCGTCGGGGAGCGGGCCTTCGCTCAACACGGCCGGAACCGGCGCGGTTGAGGTCGCGGCGTCAAGTATCCCGATTCGCCGGGGGTACGCCATCAGAAGCGCGTGCCTGCCCCCGCGAAGGGGCAGAATCTGTCGCACGTGGTCCTGGGGAAGCGGCATCTCGAACAGAGACTCCAGAAAGGGATCGAGATCGAAGGCGTGGCCTCGCCATACGAACCACAACCCATCGTCGGGAAGTTCCCCGCGCTTGAACCGCGTATGCTGTTCCATCGCCAGAGACGTCATGGAATCGTGAAACACGTACCAAGAGGCAGGAAGGCGCTCCTTCGCGTCGGCGGCGGCCATGGCCAAACGGCGCTCGCGGGGCGTCAGTCGCGCCAAACCTTCAACGGACACCCGGAACGCCTGTTGAAGGCGCGTGTCTTCATCGGTCGCCAAGCCACCGGGGCCAGAGGAGCGCGCCGGCGAATCGGCGGCCGCGGGTTCCTCCCCGGGGTTATCCGTATCGTCGTCGGCGGCAATATGTAGACCGCTCGCCGGCGCGCCGTCCGTAGCGGAAAGATGTGTCGCCGTCCAACGGGTCACAAAATCTCCGTGGAGCGCGAGCACCAGCGCGCCAGCCGCGAGGATGACGATCAGCAACCCGGCGACGATGGTGCGCGCACGCATGCGAAACTACTTCTTGTCCTCACTTCCGGAGCCGTCGCCCTGCGGGAACGTGACCTCCTGCGCCTCCTTTCCCTCGACATCCTTCAACTTGTACGGCTGAGGCGGCGCCGTGCTGGAAAACGCCGCCACGCCGTCGATCGCGGTCACGCGCTGCGCCGGACAGTCTTCGACCAGCCATTTCGCCAGCGCCGCGCCGAAAGCGGACCGCATCAGTTTCCAGCGAGCGATCAGTTTCTGGTTCCGAGAGATCGCGATCTTGCCGGACCTGAGATCGACTTTCTCGGACTCAATCTCGCTCTCATACGTCGCCTTTCCGTCCTCGAACTCTTCCCGGGTGATGGCGCGTTTCTCGAGGTCCTTCTCCAGACGTTCGAGATGTTGCCTTGCCGTCTTAATGTTCCCCGCACTCTCGTTGTTGT
>JACQVU010000101.1 GCA_016209585.1 Planctomycetota bacterium | reverse complement strand
GTTCCAGGAGCCGTGCGTGTGCAATAGCGACAAAAAAAGATCGTCCCTGTGCTCCCCACCTCCGGCCACAAAAGCATGCCGACCGCTCGCTCACGCTCCCGGTTCATGTTTCTCCGGCTGCCGGTATGTGCAACAGCGACAAAAAAAGTTGTCGTACGAACGTCGCCACCAGTTCCAGGAGCCGTGCGTGTGCAATAGCGACAAAAAAAGTTGTCGGCCTTCACCGCAGAGGAGGCAGAGGAACGCGGAGAGCACACGCGGGGCGTGGGGCTGGCTACCGCCGCCAGAGGGTCAGGGCGGTGTCGATCAGGATCACCAGCGCGGCCAGGCCCAGGAGCCAGGGGGCGAGTTCCAAATCCCGGCCGCGCGCCACGCGGGCTTGCGGCGCGAAACTCTCCAGCGAGGCGAACACCCGCCCGCCGCCGCCGGCGGCCAGGTGGCGTATCAGGTCGCGGTCCACCGGCCCCGGCAGATACTCACCGCGCATCGGCAGGCGGTACTCACCGGCGGCGACCACCGCATCCGCGCCGCCGGGATCGTCCGCAGCCGTGGCACGTTCACCGGGCTGCGCCACCCCGCCGGCCGCGTCCAGGCCGGCGCCCGGGTCCGCGGAGAGCATCCATCGCCCGGCCTCGTGGGGGGGCGCGGCCAGGGCGCCCTCCCACCGGTTCGCGCCCTGCCGGCGCAGCGTGACGGCGGGAACCGCGAGCGGCGAATCGTCGCCCTGGTTCGGCCCGATCAGGCGAAGCGAGAGCGCGGACGGCAGGCGGGCGGGGAGGTCGTTCAGCAAGCGCGCGCGAACGGCCGGCGCGCCGTCCGGCCCGGAGAAGAACTCCAGGTCGAACGACCCGGCGTCGCCCGGCGCGGTGAACGCCCGCAGAAACTCCGAAAGACTCGCGGCGGCGGCGGGATCGGCCGCGAAGGCCCCCGACCACTCCGCCACGCCCGGCCGGAAGGCGAACGCGGCGACCCGCCCCAACCCCACGCGCCTGGTGGCCAGCGCCGGGCCACGAGGCGTGTTCAGCGCCAGCCGCGCCCCCGGCGCGAGCCGCGTGCGGACCATCCGGTCCAGGGGCGGCAGGCCGTCGCCGGGCGCGGCGCCGCCGTCGCGGGCCGTCGTGTTTCCGGGAATCGACGCGGGCCACTCCGGCCCCGTCGTGACGGGCGTGGGTTCGTCAACGACGTAGCCCTTGGCGCGGTCCAGGCCTTCCGCGAACAGGCTGGGGAGCCGCTCCGGCGTGGCCTCAATCACCCGCCCCGCCGCGCCGGCGGCGGTGAGGGCGGCGAGCGGCTCCGCGCCGCCGCCGGTGGTGATGACGGTGACGGAGACGCCCATTTCGCCGCAGCGGCGGCCGATGGGAAGGAGACGCTGGGCGAGGGTGGCGGGGTCGGCGTCGAGACCGTCGGTGAGGAGCAGCAGGTGGCGAGTGTCGGCGGGTTCCGCGGCCAAGGCCTCCACGGCGTCGTTCGCGGCGGCCGCGATGTTGGTGCCGCCGGACTGCGCGGAGGAGAGCCGGGCGAGGCCGTCGAGCAGCGCCTGGTCGCCCTCGCGGCCGAGGAAGGCCGGCCCGGCCGGGAGCGCGGGCGCGGCGCGGAAGCCGCTGAGGCGCACGCGGTCGCGCCGGCCGCGGCCCAGCAGGAAGCGGGCCGCGGCGCGCTCGGCCATGCGCCACTTGGCCCCTTCCATGCTGCCGGAGTTGTCGAGCGCCAGGGCGAAGGCGGCGTCACGGTCGGCGGGGTCGGCCAGCAGCGGCATGAGCGCGGTTTCGAAGCGCGTGCCGGCGTACCCCCCGGGGCCGAGGGACCGCGCGCCGCCGGCGACGATGAGCCGCGCGCCGGCGTCGCGCACCGCGCTCACCAGGAGCGCCACGGCGGCATCGTCGAGAACCGAGATCGGCAGATCGTCCAGGATCGTGACGTCATACGAGGCCGCCCGCGCCGCCCAACCGGGGTCGGCCGCGGACCGCTGGTCAACCGCGCCGGGAACGCCCAGGGCGGCGGACGGCAAGGGCAAGGCCCCCGGCGCGACCACGTGCGCCACCCGCCCCGCCGGCCGCACCCGGCAGGCCGCCGTGGCGACGTTGTTGGCCGGCTCCGGGTCGCCGGCTGGAACGTCAAGTTCCGCCCGGTACAGGCGCGCGCCGGGCGCGGCGGCGCGCGAGAACGTCACCCGCAGCCGTCCGTCCGGGGGGAAGGTGATGGTCTCGGCGCGATCCAGGGCGTCCGGCCCGCGCGCCTTCGGCTCATAGACGCGCACTCGCGCCGCTCGCCCGGGCTCGCCCTCGATCACCACCGCCAGCCGCATCGGCTGGCCGGCCAGCGCGGCGGCGTCGACCTCGAACGCCGCCACCACCGCGGGGTCGGCGTCCAGCGTGGCCAGCGGCACGACCGACACCGGCGCCTCGCGCCCGGCCCGCGCCGCCGCGGCCCGCGCCCGCGCCGGCTGGGGGTCGCGCCCATCGGTGAGCAGCAGCACGTCAACCGCTTCGCCCGCGGCCCGCGCCCGCGCGGCCCGCCCAGCCGCCGCGTCGAGCGCCGGCGCGAGGTCGGTGCCCCCGACGTCAACCCCGCTCTGCTCCGGGAGCGGTGGCGCGGCGCCGGGAACCAGGTCGTCATGGACCTCCCGTGGCTGGGCGGCGAAGTCGATCACCGTCACGCGATCCGCCGCGAAAAAGGCGGGCGACATGAGCCAGCGCCGCAAAGCTTCGTCGTCCGCGGAGAGATCCCGCACGCTGGCCGAGCGGTCGCGCAGGAGGATCAGCCGCCGCGGCGCCGCGCCGCCCACCGTCACCGGCTGGGCCGCGCCGGCGAAGAGGAGCGCCAGCGCCAGGAACGGCGCCCAGCGATCAAAGCCACGCGCGCGCGCCGCCGAGGCCACCGGCACGAGAGACCCAGCGGACCCCGGCGCGGCCGACCGGCGGCGAAGCGCCCACCACGCCGCCGCCAGGGCCGCCAAGAGCAAGATGAATGCCGCCGGCTCGCGAAACTGCATCACGGTGTTTCCTTAGTCTCTCCGAGGACCGCCCCGCGACGCGGTACCCCGTTGACGTGGCGCCCACCGGCGAGCAGGATGAAACCGATCCTGCCCCAGCCGGTAGGAACGACGGCGCGGGCGGGTGGTTCGGCCCCGCTCGGCCGGGGCCGGTGAAGTGATCTTCGCGCCGTGGCAGATTCTCCACTATGAAAAAGCTGCCCGCCTTCGTCGTGCCCGCGGTGGTGATTGGCGCCCTCCTGCTGGCGAGCCAGGTGGCCGGCGCGCTGCTTCCGCGGCCGAGGGTGACGGCCTCATCGCGCTTCGCGCGGGAGTTGGCCTGGTCGCGGATGGAGGAGATCGGCGCCGCGCTGCTGGCGTGGCGCGCGCGATTCGGCGCGGGGCCGGACGATATCGAGGAACTGGCGCGCCACGGCCTCCTGTCGCGCGAGGCGCTCGCGCATCCCGTGACCGGCGCGTACGGCGAGCGCGCCTACGTTCACGAACCGGGCCTGACCGGGAGCGAACCGGGCTTCGTGGTGCTGCTGGCGGAGCGTGAGGGGTTCGCGGCGGAACCCGCCGACCCCCCATCTGAAGCCAGGGCGACGGAGCGGGCCGCGTCGCTTCGGCTGCTGGCGCGCGCCGACGGCGCCATCGAGTTCACGCGCGAGCCGTTCGAGGAGAATGAAAGGTTCCCGCGGGAACGCCGAGACTTTGGCTACCGGGTCTCCATCGCCCAGACGCTTGACCTGCGTGCCTACCCGCCAAACGCTGGCGGCCAGGTGGCGCTGGAGACGCTTCTGGCCGACCTGGAAGACGCCGGTTCCGCCGATCTCCGCGCCCACGCCGCCGCCGCGCTGCGCGCCTTCCCGCGAGCGGTGCTCGACGCGGCCGGCGAGGCTGGGCAAGGAGCGTCGCCGCGCGACCGGGTTCTGGCCGCGGCCGCCGGCGAAAGCGATCTGCCGCCGGAGGCGCGATGCGAACTGGGCCGCAGCCTGCTCGCGATGGGGCTGGTGAAAGAGGGGGCAACCTGTCTGCTGGACCTGTTGCGGCCCATGTCGCCGGAGGCGGAACAGCGGCAGCTGGAGGCGACCGACCGCGAGTGGGCGCGGGGTTGGCGCGACGGAAATCGGCCGCCGCGGGCCGTCATCGTGCGCGGGGCCGAGGCGCCCTGGTGCCGGCGAGCGGCCGAGGCCATCGTGGAAGCGGCGGGGCGGTCGTTCGACTACCGTCCGTCGGACGCCGCTTACCAACCGTACAAGATGCGGGTGGCTCCGGGAGGCCGGTGGGCGCCGTCCTATGACCCGGAAACCGCCGTCGCGGCGCGGGCGCGTCTTCTGCGGCTGCGGCGGGCGTTCGCCGCCATGGAGGGCTGGGCCGCGGCCGTCGCCGACCCGCGCGCGGCCGGCGGGGAACCCGCGGGCGGAAAGTAAACCAGAGGCGACCATGCGAACGATCATGCTGCTCACGGTCATTCTGTTCGCCGCGCACTTCACGGGGCGCGCGGCGGCGGCGGGCGAGAGTCCGCGGCCGGGGCTGAGGGTGAAAGAGGGCATCCGCCACGTGGTGGTGAGGGGGACCCCGCGCGAGATGGGCCGCGCCCTGGGCGCGCTGTTCCGCGACGAGGTGCGCGCCTACATCACGAAAGAGTGGGTGGAACCCTTCCGCCGCGGGATGGGCGAGCGCTGGCCGGAGATCGAGCGGCTGCTGGCGCGAGTCACGCTGATGTGCCCGGAGGAGGCCATCGAGGAGTGCCGGGGCATCGCCGAGGCGTGCGACCTGCCGGAGCGCGACGTGGTGTATGCCTCGTTGATCGGCGACATCGTGGAGGCCGAGGGGGAGGCGCGCATCGTGGAGGGCCGGCACAAGATGGCCAAGGAGGCGGGCGAGAGGAAGCCGGCGGAGTCCGGCGCGCCAGCGCGGAAGGGGTGCTCCAACGTGGCTGTCTGGGGCCAGGCCGCCCGGGACGGCGAAACCTACCACTTCCACAACTTCGACTGGTCGAAGGACTTCGGCCTCCAGAACCGCTACGTCGTTATTTCGTACCACCCCACCGGCGGACTGCCTTACACCGTGGTGGGCTGGCCGGGAACCGTCTACACCTGTTCCGGCATGAACGGCGCCGGGATTTCGGTCGGCATGGTGGGGCACAAGGGGGTCTTCTCCGACCTGGACGGCGTGCCGATGGGCCTGGTGATCAAGAAGGTGCTCGCCCGCGCCACGAGGCTGCGCGACGCCGCGGACCTCATCGCGGCCACGCCGCGCACCATTCCGGTGAACTACGTCATCGCCTCCGGGCGTGAGGGCGCCGCCTGCGCCGTCGAAACCAACTCGCGCCAGGTGGCCTTCTTCTTTCCCGGCGACGGCCGCGAGCAATTGGCCGATTACTCGGTGAAGAGCGAGTGCACGGTGTGTCGCTCCGACGACGACTTCCATCCCGACCTGCGCAACACGCAGACCACCTCCGGCGGCGACTTCGAGCGTCCGGGGCCGGAATCGCCGGTCGGCAGCCGCACCCACCAGCATTACGTGGGAATGATGGAGTTCGTGCGGCGCAACTTCGGCCGCATCGACGCCCAGATCATGATCGACGGCGCGCGCGACGCCGCGCTGAAGGGCTACAACCTTCACTCCGCCGTCTTCTGCAACAGCCGGCTGGAGATGCGGCTGGCGGTGGCGCGGGGGTTGGTGGACGCCTGCCGTCGCAAGTACGTCACGTTCACTCGTGACGAAATGTTCGGCGCGGCGGCCCCGCCCGTGGGGAACGGCGGACGAGAAACCGGGAACGGTGACGAAGAGTACTAAGAGCACGTCATGGGCGGGCGAGTCGACCGGGGTTGTCACGAGCCGCCGGGCGGCGGGGGGCGCTCCGCGCTCCCTTCGGGGAACACCAGGTCAACGTTCTCGACCGTGAGCGCGCAGCGCATGCCGTACTGGAGCAGCACGCTGTCGGGGGTGTCGAAGGCTCGCCGCGAGAGCACGCAGTCGCCCCGTCGCGACGCCCGGAGGAACGACGCCCCGCGAATGGCCCGCGTGCCCTGCTCCGACGCCGCCGGCGTGGAGCGATTCGCCCCTTCCGCCTCGTTGTAGGCGTTGCGGCTGTAATAGTTGGCGCACCACTCTGAGACGTTGGCGGCCAGGTCCCAGACGCCGTAGGGCGACACGTCGATGGTCGAGCGCCCCACCAGCGGCCGGTCGCCGTGGCTGGTTTTCAGGTAGAAGAGGTCGTCGGCGGGACCGGGCGCTTCGTCGCCCCAGGGGTAGGTCCGGCCGGACTGGCCGCGCGCGGCCTTCTCCCATTCCTCCTCGCTCGGCAGCAGGTGGCCGCCGCGACCGGCGGCGGCCCAGTTGGCGTAGGCGTAGGCGGAGAACCAGTCGATGCCGTAGACCGCGGCCTGCTCCCATTCCGGGTCGGCGAGCAGCGCCTGGGCGTCGCTCTTCGACGGCACAACCTCATAGTCCTCATCCACCGGTTGCGTGGGATGGTGCACCCGCCACCGTTCCGACGAGGGCACGGAGCGCCACCATTGGCAGAAGCGGCCGTACTGGCCCCAGGTCACCTCGTACTTGCCGAGGTAAAAGGTCGGCAGCGCGCGGGTCTGGCGAGGCTGCTCGTCCTTCGGGCCGTCGCCGGAGCCGAACAGGAACGGGCCGGCCGGGATTTCGACGAAAATCGCGCCGTCGAACGGCCGGCGGAACTCGCGGAAGCCCTGCGGGTTGCGGCCCAGGAAGTGGAGCGCGTGGGGCCGCTCCGCCGCCGGCTCGGCGTGGAACGGATACAGGAAAGGCGGGCCAGCCAGCCGGCGGTCGGCGGCGGAGAGCGGCGCGGGGCGCAGCGGGCCGGGCGCGGGCGCCATCTTTCGCTCAGCGGTGGCGGGCGGCTGTCTTGGGCAACCACAGGCGATGATCGCCAACGCCGACGCCAGGAGGATCGCGAGATGACGCCGGTCCATCGCGATCACTCTTTCTTCTGCTCGCGTTTGGCCGCGGCCAGGAGGGTCTCAATCTTCTCGCGGTCATCCCGCTCTTTCTTCGAGAGTTGGCCGGCGCGCTTGTCCATCTGCGCCAGCGCGACCGAGAGGATGGCCTCAGCCTCCTTGGCCCGGTGGTCCACGATGAGCGCCCGGCAGAACTCCTGCGCGTCCTTCCACCGGCCGCGATGTTCGTCCGGATAGGTGGGCAGCGGGAGGATTTCAAAGAAGCGCAGGAAGTCGGTCGCGGCCTCGTCGAGGCGGTTCTGGCGCCACAGGAAGGCCGCGCGCTGGTGGCGGTAGGTCGAGTCTTCAGGGTAGGCGTCGACCAGGGCGCTGAGGTCGGCCAGGGCCTCGTCGACGCGGCCGGCGCGGGCATGCAGGTCGCTGCGCCGCTGCCGTGAGGCGGGGTCGCGTGGCTCCAGGGCCAGCGCCTGCGTGAGTTCACCGAGTTCGCGGCCGCCGTTGTCCGTCTTCTTGTACAGGCGGGCGCGATCCCGGTGCGCCTGCGCGCGAACGCCCTCCGTTCCCGGCCCCACCGCCAGGCGAATGGTCTCTCCCAGGTCCTCGATGGCGCGGTCCAGCGCCCCGGCCTGCTCATTCGCCGCTGCCCGCCAGCGGAAGGCCTCCCTGCGGTCGCCGCCCGACCCGTCGGCGATGACGCGGGTGAACTGGTCGATGGCCTCCTTCCACCGGCCCTGCTGGTAGAGGAAGAAGGCGTACGCGAAGCGCGCCTCCTGGAACCCCGGCGCGGCCGCGAGAACGGCGCGGAAGGCCTCGTCGCACTCCACGGCCCGCTCCCCGGCCTTGGCCAGGCAGGCGCGCACGTACAGCGCGCGGGGCGAGTTCGGAAAGGCCGCGCCCAATTTCTCGCAAAATCCCTGCGCCGCGGCTAGGTCGGGCGACGGCCCGAACGCGGCCGCCTCGGCTGCCAGCGCCGCCGCCTCGGCGTGCGCCGGGACCAACTCGCCCAGCCGGGGAAGGTGCCCGGCCAGCGCGGTGTACTGCCCCTCGATGCTCTCGATCCAGCGCGCGGCCAGGAAGGCGTAGTCGGCCTCGGCCTGAGCCGGACCGGGAGCCGCGGCCAGGTCCAGGTCGGCGCGGGCGACCGCCGCGTCGCCGAACCAGAAAAGCGTTACCACCGCCGAACAGTAGGGGCCGCGCCGATCCCCCGCCACCCGCCCGCGGTATTGGGCGGCCGCCTCGCGCGCCTGAGCCGCCTGGCCGGCGGCCAGAAGCGCCGCCGCCCGTTCCAGCAGAAGGTCGTTCCGCCCCGGCGCCGCGCGCCAGGCCTCGCCCAGCAACTCCGCGCGCTGCCCCGGCTCCGGCGCGGCGCGCGCCCGCGCCACCAGTTCCTCCGCCGCCTTCGCAGCCTCGACCTCCACCGCGCGGCCGGGCGCCGGGGTGACGGGATCGCCGCCCCCGCCTTGGCCGCCCCCCGCCGCCGCCCCGCCGCTTGCCGCGGGCTGCCCGGAGAGGAGCCAAGCGAACAGCAGCACCACGAGCAACCCGCCGCCTCCCGCCGCGCCGGCGACGAACGCCGTGCGCCGGCGGTTCGCCGGCGTCACTCGCTTGGCGCCCGCGGCCGGCGTGGCGGCGGTTGGGGAGGCCACGCGCGAAGGACGGCGCGGTTTCTCGGCCCGCTTGCCGGCCTTCACGGCCTGCTTGCCGGGACCGAGCGGCCTGACGCCCACGGCGACGCGGCCCAGGTCCTCAGCCAGCCGCGCCGTGGTCGGGTAGCGCGCGCGCTTGTTGGGATGCACCGCAGCCGCCACCACCGTGGCGATGGCCTTGTCGATGGGCGGCGTGGTGTGCTCCACCGCCGTCGCGGCGGCGCGCGCCGCCTCGCCCGGATCGGGGTCGGCGAAAACCTCGTTCACCACCGACCGGCCCGACACCATCTCGTACAGGAGCGCCCCCAGCAGGAACTGGTCGTCCCAGGCGTCGAGGCCGTCAGCCGCGAACGACGCGGTCTCGTCCGTCGGCGGCGCGGTGGCCGCCGGTCCGCGCTGGCGTGCCAGGGTGTAGTCGGTGATGACGGCGCGGTCGTCGGGCCGGGTCATCAGCACGGTTTCGGCGCGCAGGTTACCGTGCACGAAGCCGCGCTCGTGCAGCGCGTGCAGCGCCAGCGCCAGGTCGCGCACCACGCGGCACGCGAACTCCACGTTCACCCGCCCGCGGCTCATCGCCTCCCGCAGCGTGACCCCCGTGGAGTGCGGCATCACGTAGTAGAGGCTGTCGCCCCCCCGCGTCACTTCCGTCACGGGCAGCAGGGCGGGAACGCCGGCCGCGTCCGTGGCGTCGCCCACGTGGCGCAGATCGGCCTCCAGCGTGGAACTCTCCGCCAGGTAGCCGGCGACGATCTTCAGCAGGCAGCGGTTGCCGCTGCGCGAGTTCTTGGCCTCGTAGAGGTCGCCGGTGTCGTTCTCCGCCAGCAGGTGGATGAGCACGTAGCCGCCGATGTCCACGCCCTCGGCGCTGCTGTCGCCGGCGGCGGGGTCCACCACCGCGCCCAGCACCGTGCTGGTCACGCCCAGGCCGGGCGGCGGCAACGAAATGGCCTGCAGGAAGCCCGCGGAGAGCGGCGGGGGGGCGTCGGGGCGATCCACCAGGTCCGCGCGGCAGTCTTTGCAGCGCGCCTTGCGGCCGGGCCGGAAGCCCATGACGTTGAACTGCTTGTGGCACGCGGGACAGTAGAGGATGGTCTTGTCCTGCGC
>JACQVU010000102.1 GCA_016209585.1 Planctomycetota bacterium | reverse complement strand
GCGCTCGCATAACGACCGCGCGCTCGTGTACCTCATCAAGAAGCACGGCGGAACCGTCACCGAGGAAGACGAGCACTGGCCCCACGTGAAGGATCCGACGACGGGGCAGTGGGTGCTGCCGAAGAAGGAACTCCGCGAAGAACCGAAGTGAAAGGGCATGCGTCTGCAATTGCGCGTGCGTGAACGCGCTTTGCGACGCGTCCGGGATGCCGGATCGGCGCCAATTCGAAAAACGGGAGCAGGCCATGTGTCGGATCTTCGTTCTCCGCCTCACTCTGGTCTCTCTGATCGTCTTCTTCGCGGCCATGGCCACCGGTGGATGCAAAGCCGTTCCAGACGATAAGGAGTCCGAGAAACCCTCAGGTGTCAACGCGCATCCCAAACCTACCAACCCGTTCCCGCCGTTCCCCATTCTCCCAAACTCCAAGGAGGCGAAGACGCCGCAGGCAGTTCTTTCAACGCTTCCAAACGAGACGGTTCTATTCTATTCAACGACGGGCCGTGGCGGCGGCCAGTTCGACATCGGGCCGGTGAAACTGACGGTCAAGGGCGAGGTTTACGACGTGTTGCTTGACTGGGCGAAGTTCAAGACCAAGGCACTCACTGTCAAGGTGACTGAGCCGGTGGTGAAACTGAAGAGTGATTCCGAGGAGACCGTGATGGACGCGAAGAGTGATTCCGAAAAGACCACGGACCAGGTCGCTGTTTACTTCATCGGCGTAGGGCTTCGGGTGCGTGCGCAGTTCACTGCGTCGGAAGAAAACGTCCGCGTGTCTGGTCTCTACGATCTCGCCGTGGCCGGAGAAAAGCAGCAGATCACGGGCACACTTATGATCCAGACAATTGGAATCACCGGCGACACCGTCACGAGCTTGATTCCCATGCCAAGCGGCATCAACCTCTCCACCATTCAGAGCGCCCTCAACTGCATCGCGACGTTGAAGGCGCGGCTATACACTGACACAACGATTGTGATCGAACCGCAGACATTCGCTGTAGGTTGCCGCTTCCGTCTCGACAACGCGATTTTGCCGTTCGCGGACAGATTGGAATCCCATGCGCAGATCACGCCTGGGGGTGCCGCGCTCCCCACCTCAGATCCTGGCGCCACGCAGGAAGGCACGGCTCCGAAAACCAGCAAGTGAGCACCAACTGGGGTGCGCCCCGCGACGAAGAACCTGTCGGTCACAAGTAGGAGGCAAGAAATGAGAAAGTGGATTGGCTCCGTGAGCTGGGGCGGAAGACCGGTGAATCTTTGATCGGCGCGATCCAGAACTTGCGCACGTGCAACACGCTTGCAAACTACGAATCACTGGATGAAGTTCGTGCGTACCTTGACAAGGCGCGTCAGGATGTTTATGGCAACGCGGTGAAGATCTACGTCGCAGCCAACCAATTCAGTCCTGAAGTCGGTAAGGAGGCTCTGGCGACGGTGGTCGACGGGATTCACGTCTTGTGCCTGAATCCCGCGGATCGACCGGTCGCGGCCGATCTGACCGCTCTCAAGGAGGCCATCGAGGGCGCCGAGAAGCGGAGCAGCGAAAGGCATGTCGCCATCGGGAGCGTCCCGGAAACCGCCTCGAAGGACAAGTCAAACCCGGCCACGGCGGGCCAAGGTTGAAAGTGACAAGGAGCCTGAAGGAGGAGCCGGGAACCACGCGCCGGTGCGTATCGGACTGCTCGCCATCTTACTGCAATCCGCCACGGGGAACGGCCGCTTTCACCGGTTCCACATCCTCTCTGGTCCGCGGGCGGGTCAGGCGGGCCCAGCCGGAGCGCCGGACGCGGCGCCCGCCGCCGCCACAGCGGCCGCCGCGCGGCGGCGCTCACGGGCGGCCAGGGCGGCGCGGGCGGTGGCGGGGGAATCGACGCCGGTGGCGTTCTTCACGGGGGCGAACTCCTCGGCGCGGTCGATCTCCAGCGCCGTGGTCGCGCGCGCGTGGCGCAGGGCGTCGAAGACGAACATTTCGAACTTGTAGCCGGCGGTGGCCAAGGGTGGCGCGGCGGGATCGAGGTCGTTGACGGCGGGGCACTGCTTTTTGGCGACATGATAGGGAAGGGCGAACGCGGGGTCGGAGGTGACGCGGTGGACGAACTCCACGCGCAACATGTGGATGGCCGCGTTGCCGGCGCAATACAGCAGCGATCCGTCGGGCGCGCGCAGGCGGGAGCGATCTTCGCCCAGTTCGCTGTACTCAATGACGGTGGGAACGGTGTCCATCCGCGCCAGGGCGCCCACGCGCTCGGCGGGGTCGGTCTTCTTGACCACCTTGGTCGACATGTCGGCGCCGGCCAGCGCATGCATCCCGATGAAGAGCGGGTCGCAGACCTCCGCCAGCGGGTTGTCGACCTGGAAGTAGAACAGTTCCTCGAAGCCCCCGCGCATGAGGTCAGCCAGCGCGCCGCTTTTCGCCAGGGCCGAAAGCGATCCGCCGTGGCCGTTGGGGCTGGTATGGACGCGGCCGGGGCTTTCCAGGATGATCTTCCCGGCGTCGTCCACGGCCGGCAACATGTCTTGCCGGAAGAAGGACAGGTTCCAGGGCGGCAGGCCGAAGTAGCGCTGGTCAGCCCAGAAGCGGAGGGTGGCGTCGTGGTTCTCTTCGCTGGTCATCACCAGCAGCGGGACCGGCCGGCGATACGTTTTGCCGAGGGCCGCGATCCGGGCGGCGAAGAGGTGAAAGAGCGTGCGGCCGGCGGCCGGCTCGATGGGGAAGCAGCCCTTGGGGCCGTCGAAGCCCAGGCGCGTGCCCTGCCCGCCGGCCACCAGGAAGGCGGCGACGCGGCCGGCGCGCAACAGGCTCTCGCCGCGGTCGCGCGCCTCGCGGAAAAGGGCGCGCTCCGCCCCCGTGCGCGGCATCCCGAAGACCACGGGCGGTTCGACGCGCCCGGCCGGCGCGGCCTTTCTCGCCGCCGGGCCGGTGACCAGTTCCCGCGCCAGGCGGTTCACCAGCGGGAAGTCGATCGCGGCCACCTGCGCGGCCAGGGCGCGGCGCTCGGCCTGGGCGAGCCGGGGCCAGAATCGGAAGACCTGATCCTGGCCGGCCTCGGCGGCGGCGCGGCGAACGACCTCCGGGTCGGGAAAGGCGCTCATGACGGCGCGTAGTATCCCGCCGCCGGCGTCGCTGATCAACGAAGGCGCCGCGTCCGGCCGAAGGCGCTCGACCGCCACGCTGGCCGCGGCGGCGCTCTTCCTGCACTTAGCGTTATGTCTCATGGCGCCCGGCGCTGACGCCGGAGCGACCGGCGAGCCGGCCACCGCGGCCGCGTCGACCGCCGCCACGGGATCGCCGGCGACGACCAGGATCGACGATCGCCCCACGCCCGCGTCGCCGCTGTCGCCGTGGCGCGTCGCGCGCGCCCTGGCCGCCAAGGTGGCGCCCGCGCCCGTGGCGGATCGCGCCGCCTCGGCCCTTCTCTCGGCGGCCGGGGTGCTTCTGGTGGTCGCCACGGCGTTCGGCTTCAGCCGGCGGGCCGGAACCTTCGCGCTGGTCCTTGCGCCGCTCTGCCCCATGCTGGTGCTGTGGGGCCGGCAGCCCACGGACGACACCGCGCTTTTTTTCTGCGCGGCCGGGGCCTTCCTTTCGTTCGAGCGGCTGATGGGCGGCGCGCGGGCCGTGCCCTGGGCCGTGGCGCTGGCCGGGTTTCACCTGCTGGCGGGCGGCGGCACGTTGTTGCTGCTGGCGGGGCAGACGGCGGCCGCCGCGGTGGCCTTCGCCCGCGAGCGCATACCGGCCGGCCGCAAGGGGTGGTCGTCCGGCGCCGGGGCGGCGCTGGTGGTGGTCGCGTTTCTGGCCATTCAGGCGGGAAGCGCCTGGCGGCGGGCGCCGGCCGGCGCCGCGATGGACGTTCTGTTCCCCCACGGGCGGACGCCGCCGGCGGAGTTCGCCGTGGCCGACGGGGTGCTGGGCCTCGCCGCGCGATTCGTCGAGTTCCTCTGGTGGCTGGCCTTCGGCCCGACGCTGGCCCGCGCGCTGTGGGATCGTCCCTGGCAGGCCGCGTTCACCGCCCTGTTCGGCGCCGTCGTGCTGGCGCTCGTGGCGCTGTCATGCGCGGCGTGGCGGCGGGAGCAGGGCGCGCGCATCGGCCGCGCGCTGGCCCAGATCGCCGCGCCCGCGCTGGCCTGGGCCATCGTCGGGCTGCCGGGAGAACGGGGCGCCGTGGTCGCCCTTCCCGCCGCGCTGGCGCTGCTGGCCTTCGCCGTCCGCGCGGCCTGGCCGGAGAAACGGCTGGCCGTGGGCTACGTGCTGCTCTTCACCGTATGGAGCGTCTCGCTGGTGACCTTGCCGCGCGCCGGCCCGACGCTGGAGCGCCGGGCCATCCTCGCGCCCTGGTGGAACGTGGCCGGGCCGGATCAGCCGTCGGCGGACCCGCCCGCCGCGGCGGGCGCGCCGCCTTCGCCGGCTGCCGCCGCGGAACCGCGCTGATAGGCCGCCATCACGCGGTCGACGTAGGCGCGGGTCTCCTCCGGCGCGCGGTCACGGATCATCTCGATCGACGAACGCCGCGGGTTCTCCCGCTGCTGTTTCGAGACGTTTCCGGGGCCCCAGTTGTAGGCCGCCAGGATCAGACGCTTGTCGGGCCCGAACTGCCGCTCCAGCATGGCCAGGTAGGCGCAACCGAGGCGGATGTTCACGGCCGGGTCGTAGAGATCGTCCGCGCCGTCGTACGGCAGGCGGCACTTCCCGGCCACGTACTCCGCCGTGCGCGGCAGCAGTTGCATCAGGCCGCGAGCGTCGGCGGAGGAGCGGGCGGTGGGATCGCCCTTGGACTCGGCGGCGATCACGGCGAAGACGAACTCCGGCTCCAGCCGGAACTCGGCGGCGGCGGCGCGCACCAGGGCCTGTTGATCGCCGGCCAGGGGGCGGGGCGCGCGCAGCCAGTCGGTCGCGGCGTAGGCCGCGGAAAAGGCGGCCGCCAGCAGCGCCAGCAGCAGCAGAGCCCGCGCGAACGGGCGCCGCCTCGGGCGGCGGCCGATGCCACGACGCTTGCGCGGACGGTGCCAGGCGAGGAACATCACATCGCTCCCGAAGAAGCCGCCGGCGCGGACGCCACCCCCGCGGGCCGCGCCGCTGCTTCCTTCCTCATGTTGCTTCGGCACGCCGGCGAGCGCGCTTGAGAGAACTAACAGCCCGTCGGTAAAATCCTGTCGGGCGAAAAACGGCTGCGAAGCGTTTCGGCTTCGTCGCGCGAAACTGCTGTATTTCCCCGAATACGGGCGTTTTCGCGCTCCTTGCCGAAACGCTTCTCGCTCGTTTTTCGCCTCGCCATGACTTTACCGACGGGCTGCTAAGGGAAACCATGCTTCGCGCCGCCTGGTTCTGGACGTGGCTCCTCTGCTGGACGCTCTTCGTCTGCGCGCTCTACTCGCTCGCCCTCCTGCCGCCGCGGGTGATCTTCCGCCGCCGGGAAGAGGCGTTCACCGCCCTGGTGAGGCTCTGGGCGCGCGGCGTCCTGGCGGGAAGCGGAGTCCGGAGCGAAATGTCCGATCTCGAACGCCTCCCGCCCGGCCCCGCCGTCATCGCCGCCAACCACGCCTCCTGGCTGGACGTCTGGCTCCTCCTCAAACACACTCCCCGCAACATCCGGTTCGCGGCCAAGCGGCAGTTGTTCTACGTGCCGGTGATCGGATGGCTCATGGCGCTCTCGGGCCACGTGAGCCTCACGCGCGGCGACCGCGACCAGGACCTCCGCGCCCTCGAAAAAGTGAAGGCCCGGCTGCTTCGCGACCACCTCTGCATCTTCTGGTTCCCCGAAGGCACCCGCAGCGCCGACGGGCGGTTGCAGCCCTTCAAGAAGGGGCTTTTCCACTTCGCGCTCGACATGAAAATCCCCGTGGCCCCCATCGTCATCCACGGAACGTTCGATCTGATGCCCCGAAGCCGCTGGTCTCCCCGCCCCGGTCAAGCGCGCGGCGAGGCCCTGGAGCCGATCTCGACGGAGGGGCTGACGGTGGACGACAAAGACCGCTTCATGGCGCGGCTGGAGGAGACCTTCCGCCGCGCGCTGGCCGCGGAGTGAACGGCCCGTCTCTCGCCTCACCGGGTGGGGGGCGGCAACTCCGCCTCCAGGAACAGGTGGGCGTTGGGCGGCACGGCGGGGAGTTTGCCCGTCGCCCCGAACGCGAGCCGCGCGGGAACCAGGGCGGTCCGTTTCTCGCCGGGTTTCATCGCGATCAACATCTCGGCCAGGCCGGTGAAACAGCGCGCCGGCTGGCCGGTCTCGCCGGCGGGGCCGGGGGGGGAGGCGACCACCAGCGCCCCCGGCGTCAGGTCGGCGCCCAGCAGCCGCGCGGCGTAGCGGCAGGCCACCGGGTCGCCGAGGCGGGGCGTTTCCCCGCTTCCGGGGCGCTCCACGCGAAAGCGGAGGCCGGAGGCGGTCTCGGCGAAGCCGGCGGGCGCGGGGCCGGGCAGCGATGCGCCGGGATCGTCGGGTTGCTCCGGCACGCGGGCGAAGTAGAGGCCGTGCAGCGTCACGTCGTAGTTGACGTCGGCGTTGGGGGGCACGTCGGAACCGGGCGCCCCCGTCGCGCCGAAGGCGAGACGCGCCGGCGCGCGCAGCCGCCAACGTGCGCCGAGGCGCATGTTCAAGAGCGCCTCGGCCACGGCGGGGCCAATCTCCAGCCCGGTGTAGCCGCGAGCCGCGCCGGCGGCGGCGTCAAGCAGCAGGAAGGGGCGGCGCTCGCGGCCGTCAACCCAGCCGCGGACTTCGACCACCAATTGGTCGCTCACCAGCGGCGTCAGCCCGCTGCCCGGCGCGATGATGACGTAGCGCAACCCGCTGGGCGTTTCGGAAAAGGCGGCGGGATCGATGGCGGGAAGCGGCTCGACCTCCACAGGCGCCGGGCTTGAGCCGGCGGCGGCCACGGGCGGCGACGAGCCGGGCGACACGGCGGGCATAGGCGCTGACGGCGCGGCGCTTTCAGAGAGCGGACTGACCGCGGTCGTTCCCGCCGCCGCGCAGCCGACGCCGGCGAGCAGCGCGGGAAGAAGCAGAGTGTATGACCGGGAGCGGTGGAAGAGGCTCACTTGATGGCGACCAGTTCCATCTCGAACTGGAGATCGGTCCTTGGCGGAATCTCCCTTCCGTCTCCGTCTGCTCCATACGCTAGACGCCATGGAATGACCACATAGCGTTTCTCGCCCACCCGCATGTCCAGCAACATCTCCGTCCAACCCCTGATGACGCCGGTCACGGGAAAGTTGACTGGCTTGCTGGGCCTCTCGCAGGAGTCGAACGGCGTTTTCTCCTTGCCTTCGAACCAGCCCTTGTAGTGGCAGAAGACTTCGTCGGTGGCTTTCGGCTTCGGGCCGTTTCCGGCGCGAACCACCCGGTACCGGATACCGCTGGTGGTGTCCGTGTACCCAGTGGGCACGGGGCCGGCGAGGTTCACGCGCTCGGGTGCCGCGGTGGGGGCGGTGGCGGCGGCCGGCGTGGCCGCGGGCGCGCCGTTGTCCGCGATCTTCGCGTCCTTCGGCTCCGCTTGGCAGCCGCCGCCGGCGATCATGGCGAGGCCGATGATCACGCCGGCGATGAACACCACCGGCCATGTGAGCAGCCCGCCGCCATGGCCATGTTCGTGGCCGTGGGCGTGGGGGTCGGTCGGCGCGCCGCCGTGCGCGTCGTGATCGTGGTCGTGGTGTTCGTCGTGCGCCATGCGCCGTCCTCCTTTGGGCTTCAACGCCAACCGCGGTCCCACGCTTCGCCCAGCGGGCGTGTCGCGCGGCCGGAGGGGGGATTATCACCGCGCGGGGCGGTTTGGGGAAGTCCCAGCCCTCTCCGGAGCGCCGCGGCCGGGCGCGGGCGGGCGGTCAGTGAGCGATGTGGAACGGCGGCGGCGAGTCCAGTTCGGCGCGCGGCTCGCTTTCGATCCGTTCCACGCGGGCCAGCGGCGGGCCGCGGCGGAGGAACTGTTCCAAACGCGCCAGGGCTGGCGGCGGGCCTTGGGCGATCACTTCGACGGAGCCGTCGGGGAGGTTGCGCACGAAGCCGGAGAGGGAGAGGTCGAGGGCCACGTCGAGGGTGCTGGCGCGGAAGGCCACCCCCTGCACGCGGCCGATGACGCGAAACCGCTTCGCGGGCATGGGCGGCTGTTCTCCTCACTTCAGTCGGGCGTGGCGGATGACTTCGCCTTCGACCATGAAGACGACGTCTTCCGCGAGGTTGGTGGCGAGGTCGGCGATGCGCTCCAGGTTGCGGGAGGCGCTGAGGGTGTGGACGGCGGGTTCGATGAGGTCGGGGCGTTCGCGCATGGTTTTCTGAAGGATGGCGAACATCTGGCGGTTGCAGTCGTCGACCACGTCGTCCTGGTCGATGATGTGGCGGGCGAGGGCCGGGTCCTGGCGCACCAGGGCGTCGAGGCTGCCGCGGACCATCTGCTGGACGGTGTCGACCATGGTGGCGAAGTCGAGGGCCACGGGGAGGGGCGGGGTTCTGGCGAGCGAACTGACCCGTTCGGCGATGTTGACGGCGAGGTCGGCCATGCGTTCCAGGTCGTTGTTGACCTTGAGGACGACGACCAGGAAGCGAAGGTCGAAGGCCATGGGTTGGTGGAGGGCGAGGATTTTGAGGCATTCCTCCTCGACCTCGACCTCCTTGCGGTCGATGACGTCGTCGCCGCGGATGACCTGTTCGCAGAGGTCCAGGCGGCGGTCAACGAGGGCGCGGATAGCCTTGTTGATGGCCTCTTCGACGAGGGAGCCGACCAGGAGCAACTCGCGCTCCAGGTGTTCGATGTCGCGCCGGAGGTGGGTGGTCATGGTGGGGGCTGGGG
>JACQVU010000099.1 GCA_016209585.1 Planctomycetota bacterium | reverse complement strand
GCTGATCCGCGCGCGGCTGTTGGCGTTCGTGAGGTCGAAGAAGAGTTGGGCCAGGTCGTCGATGGAGTAGATGTCGTGGTGCGGAGCGGGCGTAATCAACCCCACGCCCGGCGTGGCGTGCCGCACCTCGGCGATGAAGCGGTCGACCTTGTGGCCAGGCAGTTGCCCGCCCTCGCCCGGTTTCGCCCCCTGGGCCATTTTGATCTGCAACTCGTCGGCGTCGCACAGGTACTCGCTGGTCACGCCGAAGCGCGCCGACGCCACCTGCTTGATGGCCGAACGCCGCCGGTCGCCGTTGGCGTCGGGGGTGAAGCGCCGGGGGTCCTCGCCGCCCTCGCCGGTGTTCGACCGCCCGCCGATCCGGTTCATGGCGATGGCCAGATTCTCGTGCGCCTCCTTCGAGATCGACCCGAACGACATCGCCCCCGTGGCGAACCGCTTCACGATCTCCGCGGCCGGCTCCACCTCGTCCAGCGGCGCCGGCGGTTGGACGCCCTCGCGGAAATCGAGCAGCGCCCGCAGCGTGATGGGCGGGGCGGCCGGGTCGTTGACATGCGCCGAGAAGCGGCCGAAGTCGGCGCCGTTCCCCCCGCGCACGGCCTGTTGCAGGAGAGCGACGGCGTCGGGGCTTTTCAGGTGGGCCTCGCCGTCGCGCCGCCACTGGTACTCGCCGCCGGGGTCGAGGCCCGGTCGGCGGCCGAGCAGGCGCGGGAAGGCCAGGGAGTGCCGTTCCAGCGCCTCCTGCGCCAGTTCGTCCAGCCCGATGCCGCCGATGCGCGAGGCGGTGGTGGTGAAGTAGCGCGCCATCACGTCGTCGGCCAGCCCCACAGCCTCGTAGATCTCCGCGCCGTGATAGGACTGCAGCGTGGAGATGCCCATTTTCGACATGATCTTGAGCAGTCCCTTGCCGACGGCCTTGATGTAGCGGGCCAGGCACTGTTCAAGGTCCATCCCCTCCGGGAAGAGGCGGGCGCGGTGCATGTCGGCGATGGTCTCGAACGCCAGGTAGGGGTTCACGGCGCTGGCGCCGTAGGCGATCAGCAGCGCGAAGTGGTTGACCTCGCGCGGTTCGCCGCTTTCGACCACCAGCGCGGCCTGGGTGCGCAGTTCCTGGCGCACCAGGTGGTGGTGGACGGCGGCCACGGCGAGCAGCGCCGGAATGGGCGCGCGACGTTCGTCGACGCCGCGGTCGGTGAGCACGATGAGCGAACAACCTTCGCGGATGGCGGCGCCGGCCTCGTCGGCCAGGCGGTCGAGGGCGCTGACCAGGCCGGGCGCGCCGTCCTCGCGCTCCATGAGGGCCGAGAGCGTCCGCGGCCGGTAGTGGGGCAGGTGGGAGTGGCGCAGCGCCTCCAGTTCGAAGTTGCGCAACACCGGCTGGGGCAGGTCGATCTGGCGGGCGTGGGCCGGAGTCTCGGCCAGGAGGTTGGCCTCGCCGCCGATGTACATTTCGAGCGACATCACCAGCGACTCGCGGACCGGGTCGATGGGCGGATTGGTGACTTGGGCGAAGAGTTGCTTGAAGTAGTCGTACAGAAGGCGCGGCCGCTCGGAAAGCACCGCCAGCGGCGTGTCGACGCCCATGCTGCCCACCGGCTCCTCGCCGTTCTCCACCATCGGCGCGATGATGACGCGCAGGTTCTCGGCCGTGTAGCCGAAGGCGTTCTGGCGGGCGACGATGGTGTCGTGATCTTCCAGCGTCACGCCGGGCGGCTGGGGCAGCGCCGCGAGTTCGATCTTGTTGTCGCGGACCCACTCCGCGTAGGGCTGTCGCGAGCAGACCTGCTGTTTGAGTTCCTCGTCGCCGATGATGCGCTTCCGCTCGGTATCGACCATGAAGATGCGGCCGGGCTGCAGGCGGCCCTTAGACACGATGTCTTCTTCCGGAATATCGAGCACGCCGACCTCGGAGGCGAGGATCACGTGGCCCTTTTGGGTGATGAAGTAGCGGGCCGGGCGCAGGCCGTTGCGGTCGAGGGTGGCGCCGATGGCGCGCCCGTCGGTGAAGGCGATGGCCGCGGGGCCGTCCCAGGGTTCCTGGAGGCAGGCGTGATACTCGTAGAAGCCCCGGCGGGCCGGGTCCATGCGCACGTCGTCGGACCAGGCCTCGGGGATGAGCATCATCGCCGCGTGGGCCAGCGAGCGCCCGGCGAGCACCAGCAGTTCAAAGGCGTTGTCAAGGCAGGCGGAGTCTGACTGCCCCTCGCGGATGACGGGGAAACACTTCTTCAGGTCGTCACCGAACAGCGGCGAGGTCATCGCGGTCTGGCGGGCGCGCATCCAGTTCAAGTTCCCGCGCAGGGTGTTGATCTCGCCGTTGTGACAGAGGTAGCGGAAGGGGTGCGCCAGGTCCCAGGTGGGGAAGGTGTTGGTGGAGAAGCGCTGGTGCACGATGGCCAGCGCGCTCTCCACCGCGTTCTCGGCGAGATCGGGGTAGTACTTCTCGATCTGTTCCGCGAGCAGCAGCCCCTTGTAGACGATGGTGCGGCCGGAGAACGAACAGACGTAGAAAAAGGCCCGCTGCGGCATCTGCGTGGCCGCCACGGCCCGTTCCGCCACGCGGCGGATGAGGTAGAGCGCGCGTTCCAGGGCGTCGGCGTCCTTCGTTTCCGGCCCCCGCCGCACGAAGAGTTGCCACACCTCCGGCTCCACCGTGCGCGCCTGCGGGCCGATGTGGCGGTGGTCGGTGGGCACGCGGCGCCAGCCCAGCAGGGTCTGGCCCTGTGCGGCCACGGCGCGCTCCAGAACCTCCATGCACCGTTTCCGCTGGTCCGGCGCCCGCGGCAGGAAGAGGCTGGCCACGCCATACTCGCCGGGGTCGGGCAGCGCGACGCCCAGTTCCCGCAGCGCCGCCTGGAAGAACCCGTGGGGAATCTGCAGGAGAATGCCGGCGCCGTCGCCGGTGAGCGGGTCACAGCCGCAGGCGCCGCGGTGCTCCAGGTTGATGAGGATTTCAAGCGCCTTCCTCACCAGCGCGTGCGAGCGCGCGCCATGCTGGTTGGCGATGAAGCCGACGCCGCAGGCGTCGTGCTCGTGGCGGGGATCGTACAGGCCCTCGGCCCGTGGGAGGAGAGACATGGGGCGCCGCGCCCGGAAACCGTTCGCATACGAAGTAATAGCGGGGGGATTGTACCGGCCACTCCCCGCCGCGGACAACTGTTTCCGGGGGGGTCAAGGCAGGCGTCCGTGACGTCAAGAAAGCGATACCGCATCGCACGCCTGGGCGCCCCAAGAAGAAGAAATAAGCGGCGTAAAGAACCGACCCCCGGCAGAGCAACAGACCGCTGGCTCGCCTTAGGCCGCACGGACGCGGGCCGGGCCCTGCTGGTCGTATTCACGCTCCGGGGCCCCCAGGTCCGGGTTATTTCGGCGCGGCCGATGAGCCGAAGAGAGAGGAGACTCTATGACCAAACGAAGCGCGCTTAAGCCGGTCCCGTCGTTCCGATCCGAGGCGGAGGAGCGGGCTTTCTGGGAAACCCACGACACGGCCGACTACCTCGATTGGAGCCGGGCGGCGGTGGGCGTCTTCCCCGATCTCAAGCCCTCGTCGGCGACGATCTCCCTGCGGCTTCCCGCGAGTCTCCTGGTTGAACTCAAGGTGCTGGCGAACCGGCGGGACGTCCCGTACCAGTCTCTCTTGAAGGTCTTCCTGGCGGAGCGGATCGATCGGGAGCGGGCCGTCGAGTCCGGGGCGCCGCCGAACAAGCGGCTGCAGCGGACGACCCTTGGGACGCGCCGCCGCTGAGCCGCCTCGTCAGAGCCTATTTCAGTGGTTGTCAGTTGTCGGTTAGCGAACGCGAACGGGAGACGCGGATCAGCCTTGCCGCCCCGTCGCCGCGGGCGCTACAATCCGCCCTTTCCCGCGATCTTGCGCGGTGGCCGGGCGCTGAACGCCGCCGCGCCCGCGACCGACCATGGCTGGCGTCATCGCTTTCGGGTACCACCTTCCCCGCTACCGCCTGCCGGGCGCGCTGGTGGCCCAGGCGTGGGGCGGGTCCGCGGGCGGCGACGGCCGCGGCGAGCGGGCGGTGGCGAACTATGACGAGGACGTGATCACGATGGCCGTGGCTGCGGCGCTGGACGCGGCTGGCGCGGGCGGGATGAGCGGGGAGGGCGCGGCGCTCTTTCTCGCTTCCACGACGGCGCCCTATACCGAGAGGTCGAACGCGGTCACGGTGGCCGGCGTTCTGGGCATGGCTGAGACGGCGCGGCTCGCGGACTTCGGCGGCGCGCTGCGCTGCGGCGTCACGGCGCTGCGCGGCGCGCTCGACGCCGTGCGCGCCGACGCCGGCCCGGCCGCCGGCGGGGGAGGCGCGGCGCCGCGCGCGCTGGTCGCGGCAGCCGACCAGCGGCAGGCCCGGCCCGGCGACCCGCTGGAGCGCCAGTTCGGCGACGCCGGCGCGGCGGTGATGGTTGGCGGCGGTGATGAGGTGATCGCTGAGGTGGAAGGGGCGCTTTCCACCCAGGACGACTTCCTCGATGCCTGGCAACTGCGCTCGCAGCCGTTCGTGCAGAGCGGAGACCCGGCGTTCGTCCGGTCGCGCGGCGCCGTGCCCCACATGGCGGCCGCATGCCGTTCGCTGCTGGCGCGGTGCGGCCGCGCGCCGGCCGACGTCAAGCACCTCTGCTTCACCGCCTCAGATCGCGGGGTGGTGGCGGAGTTTCCCAAGGCGCTGGGCGGCGGCGCCCCGGCCGTCGACCTCACCGCCTCCATCGGCTTCTGCGGCGCGGCTGACCCGCTCTTGCAACTCTGCGTCGCGCTGGAGAAGGCCGCGCCCGGCGACCGCATCCTGCTGGTGGGCCACGGCTCCGGGGCCGACGCGCTGCTGCTGCGCGCCACCGACCGCATCCGCGAGGCGCAGGCGCGGCGGGGCGTCGCGGGCGGCGGAAAAGAGTTCGCGGCCCGCGCGGCGCGCAAGAAGGCGATCGCCAGTTACGCCCGGTTCCTCCAGTTCCGCGACCTCGTGCCGACGGAGAAGGTTCGGCCCTTCTCCTCGCTGCCCACCATGTACCGCGAACGCGAGCGCCACGCCCGGCTGCTCGGCGCCAAGTGCCTTCAGTGCGGGGCGGTGAACTTCCCGCCGCAGCGCGTCTGCTGGAAGTGCCACGCGCGCGACCGCTTCGAGGCGGTGGCGCTGGGCATGCGCGGCACGGTGGTGACGTTCACGTGCGACACGCTGGCCTACACGCTCGACCCGCCGGTGATCATGGTCTCCGCCGACGTGGAGGGCGGGGGCCGGTTCTACACCCAGTTGACCGACGCCGACCCCGACCAGGCCGCGGTCGGCATGGTCGTGGAGCGGGTCTTCCGCAAGTTCCACGAGGGCGAGGGGTTCAACCACTACTTCTGGAAGTTCCGGCCGGCGAGCGCCTGACACCCCGTCGATAAAGTCATGACGAGCGCCACACAGAGCGAGAGGGCGAGTGAAATGGGTTGACTTGCCCAGTCGGTCGTTTCACAATCGGGAGCATGAACCGCGCGGAACCCCGCGAATCCCCGGAAGACTTTCTCCGTCGCGCGGAGAGCGCCCTGGCGGCCGGGGGAGTTCTGGCCGGCGCCTCGGCGCTCGTCACCTACTATGCCTTCGCCCGAAAAAAACTCCTCTCCCCTGCCTATCGGGAAAAGCGGCGCCAATTCCGAGATCGCGCCCGCGAACGTCATTCCGCCGGCCGTGACGAGAACGGCCGATGAACTGACGACCGCCTCCGTCGACAAGGGCATGCAACTCACCCGCGACCTCGCGTTGATGGGGGTCGAGGCTCTGAAGGCGGTCTTGGAAACGGCGCGCATGGAGATCATCGAATCGGCGAAGTCCGACGAACGCGACACGGAGATAAAGCGCGCCCGAATCGCGGTCGATCGCGACAGCCACCGGTGGAAGGCCGCGGTCTACGTGTCGATCTCCGCCGCGGTCGTCATCAGCATCTGGGCCTGCTTGACGTATGACCACGCCGAGTTGGTCACCCAGTTGTTGACCGCGCTGGGAACAGCCTTTGGCGGATTCGGCGTGAAGGCGCTCATTGACTCGCGAAAACAGAAGTAGGGGCGCCCCTTCCGCGCGTCGGACGACGACGAAACGGACCCCTGATCACTTGCCGGAGGGCGGCGCGATGCGGATCGGGCGTTGGGAAGTCGCCACGTTGGAGACCGGCCGGTTCAAACTGGACGGCGGCGCGATGTTCGGCGTGGTGCCGAAGGCGCTCTGGGAGAAGAGCAACCCCTGCGACGACCGCAACCGCATCGACCTGGCGATGCGCGTGCTGCTGCTGCGCGAGGTCGCTCCCCTTGCCACCGGGGGCGCGGGCCAGCCGCGGGTCGTGCTGGTGGACGCGGGCGTGGGCGGCAAGTACGCCGGCGCGAAGTTCGCCGACATTTTCGGCATCGACCAGACCCGGTGCGACCTGGATGGATCCCTGCGCGCCGCCGGCGTTCAGCCGGGCGATGTCACGCACGTGGTCCTGTCACACGGCCATTTCGACCACGCTGGCGGCGCGACGGTCGAACACCGCGGCCGCCTCGTGCCCGCCTTCTCCAACGCGCGCTTTTTCCTCCAGAAGGCCAACTGGGAGACGGCTGAAAAACCCAATCTCAAGGAGCGCGCCAGTTACCTGCCGGAGAACCTCGCGCCGCTGCGTGAACACGGGGTGCTGGAACTGGTGGACGGCCCCGGCGAGATACTGCCGGGCGTGGAACTGTGCGTGCACCACGGCCACACGGCCGGCCAGCAACAGGTGCGGGTGCACGGGCCGGAAGGAACGCTGTTCTTCTGCGCGGATCTCGTTCCCACCGCGTCGCACGTTCCGGTGAACTACGTCATGGCCTACGACGTGGCGCCCCTGATCACCATGGAGGAAAAGGCGCGGCTCATGGAACGCGCCGCCGCCGAACGCTGGATTCTCGTCTTCGAGCACGATCCGGCCATTCCCGCCGGCCGGGTGGAGCGAACGGACAAGGGGTTCCGGCTGGGCGAGAAGGTCAACCTCGACGTCTCGTGACCTTCCGGGTACCGTGGTGTTCTGCCGCCGCGCGCGGCGCGATCCTGGAAGGAGGGCCTATGCCGGTGTATGAGACGCTGCTGGTGGAGGTCGATAACGGCTTGGCGCGGGTGACGGTGAATCGGCCGGAGAAACTGAACGCGCTCAGCGACCGGGTGATCGTCGATCTCACCGAGGCGTTCCGGAACATCCAGGCTGACGCGAACATCGGCGCCGCGGTGCTCACCGGGGCGGGGGATCGGGCCTTCGCGTCGGGGGCCGACATCGCGGAGTTGGCCGCCAAGTCTACTGAAGAGGCCAAGCAAACCGCCATGCGCGGGCAGGCGCTCACGCTGCTCATCGAGCACCTGGGCAAGCCCGTGGTGGCGGCCGTCAACGGCTACGCCCTGGGCGGCGGGTGCGAAATGGCCATGGCCTGCCACTTCCGCACCGCCTCCACCAAAGCCAAGTTCGGCCAGCCGGAGGTGAACCTGGGGGTCATCACCGGTTTCGGCGGCTCGCAGCGGCTCCTTCGGCTGGTCGGCCGCGGCCGGGCGCTGGAACTGCTGCTCACGGGCGACATGGTGAGCGCCGATGAGGCCTTCCGCCTGGGGCTGGTGAACCACGTGGTCCCGCACGACGAGTTACTTCCGGCCACCGAGGGCATCGTGCGCAAGATCATGTCCAAGGGGCCGATTGCGGTGAAGTACACGCTGGAGGCGGTCTACAACGGCGAGGACATGCCGCTGCATCGCGCGCTGCAGTTCGAGGCCAACCTGTTCGGGACCATTTTCGGCACCCAGGACCTCCGCGAAGGCACGCAGGCGTTCCTGGAGAAGCGCAAGGCGGCCTTTCACGGCAAGTAGGCCCGGGGGCGCGGTGGCGGCCACGGGCCGCGGTCGGCGCGGGATGTGGTAGACTGAGCGCGTCCCCCCGAAGGACCGGCTCGCCGCCGCCCGTGGCGGGGGCGGTTGCTCGTGGGCAGGTGGTCAAGATGAAACTGGGGATGGTGGTCGCGCACGCCGCGCTGGTCACGTCGGCGCTGGCCGCGTTGGCGGCCGCGGCCGGGTGCCACACGCTGAAAGAGGATGTCAGTTTTCTCCGCTCGCCGCAGGACCCGCCCTACGACGTGCACGCGGTGCTGAAGTACCACGCGCAGAAGTACGACCTTCCGGGGTTGTTCGACCTGGAGGTGGAGCCTGACGGCCATGTGCTGCGGCTTTCCGGGGAACTGGAGAACCGCGCGGAACTGGTGCTGGCGCGGGAAGTGGTGCGCTCGCTCTACCCCGACCCGGAGACGATCATCAATATCGATCAGGTCCATTTCACGCGGCGCAAGAACCGCGACCTGTCGCTCAATTCCTATTACTCGGCGTTCTACGGCACGAAGGAAAGCGACGTGATTGACAAGATCGTCAACTTCCTGGCGAGTGATCCGCAGTTCCGGGGCCAGCCCATTTATGCCCATTTCATGGATGGCGAGGCCGTGCTGGTGGGCGCGGTGCCGATCCGCACACTGGACGAGGCCCGCGCCCGGTACCTCGACGGAATAAAGGCGGTCGAGCGCGCGCGCGTCGTGCCCGTCGCCAACTGAGACCCGGCTTCGCCTGATGGGCGTTTCCATCTTCGTCCGGCGCGCCGCTGCTGGCATCGGCATCGGCATCGCGGCGCTGGCGCTGGCGCTGGCGCTCGCGCCCGGCGTGATGTCCGGCTGCTTTCGCAATCCGCCGCTGGAACTCCCCGGCCAGCGGGGGGAGACCCCGCCTCCGCCCGCGAGCCGCCCACCGCCGGCGCTGCCGGAGCGGGCGTTGCTGCGGGTGGAAGTGACCATCGACGCCGGCGACGCGGGCGGCGGCGTGTTCGTGCGGAAGGGCATCGCGCACGTCCTCGCCGACGGCGCGGTGCGCGCGCCCAGCAGCCTCTTCGCCAACCGGCCGGGCGGCCCCGCCGTCGCGGGCGTGCGCGGCGTCGTCCTGCGCGACGCGGCGGGAAACTGGAACGCGCCAGCGCCCGTCCCCGCGTCGGGTGGTGGGCCGTGGGCGCGTCTGCTCCCGGCCAGCCTGCCGCCAAACGCGCAGCGGTTGCCGGAGATGGCGCCCGCGAAGGTTTCCGGCGGTCGGCGAGCGGCGACGCACGGGTTC
>JACQVU010000108.1 GCA_016209585.1 Planctomycetota bacterium | reverse complement strand
GGCGCGGCGGCGGAAGCGGTGGCGTCGTCGCGCGCCGGGCCGTGGGCGCAGGCTACCGTGAGCAGCCCCGCGCCGGCGAACAGCGCGAGCCAGCGGGTAAGAGCCACGAAGGACAGTTTTCCGCGTGTCATGATGCGTCGGCGCGGCGGGGCATGCCGCGCGGATAGAGCAGTGAAAGCAAGGCCGGGAGCGCCCACAACGAGGTGGCCATGCAGAGCATCACGCCGATGGCCAGCACGTAACCGAACGACTGTATGCCGCGATGGTGGGAGAGAAGGCCGATGCAGAGGAAGCCGGTGGCCGTGGTGACGCTGGTCATGACCACCGCGAGGCCCGTGTTTCGCGCCGCCTCGCCGGCGTCGCCGCACTGCCGGAAGCGGTGGACGATGTGCACGCCGTCGTCGATGCCGATGCCGAGCAGGATGGGCACCGCGAAGAAGTTGGCCAGGTTGAAGCGGAGGGTGTCGGTGGCGGCCATGGCGCCAGAGGTGACCAGCGCCCCCACGGCCAGGGGCATGAGCGCCAGGAGAAGCGAGGGGAGGTGGCGGAAGTCGAGGAAGAGCAGCGCCAGAATCGCCAGCGCGGCGTAGACGGCGGCGGACTCGAAGCCGCGCTTCATGTACTCGCTGGACAGGAGGATCTGAACGACGGCGCCCGTCACGTTGCCGTCGATGGTCGAGAGCGCGTTGTAGAAGGCGCGCATGGGCGCGTGGTCGTAGATGTCGGCCTCGGGATAGACGAGCAGCGCCAGTTTTCCGCTCTTTCCGACCAGCCGCGACGCCAGGAAAGGCGGCAGGTCGTCGGGATGGACCGGCCCGGCCGGCAACCGCGAGACGAAGTCGTCAAGTTTCCGCCGGAGTTCCCCCAGGAACTCGGCCTCGAACGCCCCAGCCCGCGCCGCGCACCGCGCCGGGGCCGCGGCGTGCTCCGCGCGAATCTCTTCCGACAACACCCGCGCCGCGTCGCCCAGCGCGTAGACGCGCTCCTTCACCGCCGCCGGCGCGCCGTCGATCCGCTCCTGCAAGTGCGCCAGGACGGCCGCCAGGTTGATCGAGAGATCGTCCAGCGACGCCGCCAGCGCCACCGGGGAGAAGCGCGGCCCCTCGTCGGGAATCCGCGCGTCGGCGAGGTCCGCCCGGATGGTCTCAGCCAGCGCCAGTTTCTCCGCCTGGTCGCGCGGGTAGTCCAGCACGCACTCCGTCACCACCGGCACGCCCCGCTCGCTCCGCAACCGCTTCACCCGGCGCTCCAGGTCCGCCAGGTGGGCCGCGTCGTCGGCCACCATCACGGCCTCGATGGTGGCGCGGTCGGAGTTCGCCATGATCTCCCGCTCGTATTGCACGGCGGGAAGCCCCTCAGCCTGGAGGTCGAGCAGGTTGTACCGGAAATCGAGCCGCGGCAGCAGCGCCACCGACGCCGCCACCGCCAACGCCGTGAGCGCCAGCACCGCCCTGGGGTGGCGCTGCGCGGCGCCGACGGAGGCCGTGAGCAGCCCCAGCCGCGGCGTCAGAGACCGGAACCGCGCGTCGGCGAAATGGCGCCGCGCCAGCACGCAAAGCGGCGGCAGCATGATCATGGTGGAAGCCAGCACCAGCAGCATGCCGGCGCCGGTGATGAGCCCCAGTTCCTGCAACCCCTTGAAGTCCACGGCCAGCGCCGTGAAGAAGGCCGCCGCCGTCGTGGCCGCCCCCGTCCACAGGCCGCGGCTGGTGGTGTCCACCACCTCCAGGAGGGCGTCGTCGACCGTCGCGCCGCGGCGCAGCGCCTCCCGGAAGCGGGTGAAGAAGTGGATGCCGTAGTCCACCCCCACCCCGGCCAGGATGATGTTGAAGATGACCGACAACAGGTTCAGGTGGCCCACGCACAGCACGATGAAGCCCACGCTCCACCCCACGCCCACCAGCAGCACCACCATGCACAGCAGTGGCCCGATGACTTCGCGGTAGACGAAGATCAAAAACAGCGCGATGAGCAGCGTGGTGACGATGGTGGCCAGCGTCATGTCGCGGTTCGACTGGCCCATCTCTTCGTCGTTCAACACCGGTTGGCCGGTCAATTCCGCGGCCACGTCGCGGTGGTTGACCTTCACCTCGGCCAGCGTGGCGCGCAACCACTCCATCGAGCGCGCCACGTAGTTGAGCGTGGTGTAGTCTTTCCGTGGCATCACCGCCGTCAGCAGGAAGATGTCTTCCTGGCTCTTCGTGCGGCAGGTGAGGTAGCCGGCGGCCCGAAGATCGTCGGGTTTCGGCTCCAGTCCCGCCGGTAGGAAGAGACTTTCCAGGACCGACGTATAAGCCGCGCCCGACCGCACGCGGGCGCGCAGGTGGTTCACCAGCAGGTCCAGGAAACGCAGATCGTCATCCAACCTCTTCTCCGGTCCATCGCCAGGAGCGGCGGGACCGTCCGGTTCGCTCTCAATGTTCTCGCGCTGGGCCTCTTTGAGGCGCCGGTTGGTGGAGGCGAAGACCGCCGCCAGCGAGGGGTTGGCGGCCACCTCGCGCAGGAACTCGCGCGAGTCGTGGATGCGCCCGGCCAGGCGGCGCATCGGTTCCATGTCCATGAACAGCATCTCGCGGCCGCCGAGCGCCGTGGGGTCGAACCGGCAGAAGACCGACTCGACCGCCCGATCGCCGGCTGGCCGCGACGCTTCCGCGCGGCAGCGGGCCGCGAAGTCCTCCGTCAACTCGATGCAGTGCCGGCGCGCTTCCATCAGGGCCGTCTCACGCGACCAGTCGGGGTTCCAGTGCTGGAGGTTGGCGGCGGTGCGGGGGATGTCGGCCACCAGGAAAGCGTGTTCCTCATCGCCGAATTCGCGCTGATAGGCCAAGTACCGATCGTCGTAGGAAAGCGGGTTCCCGGCCTCCACCTGTTCCGGGCCGCCGGAATAGGCCGTGCCCTCAAGCGTCGTGCGGCCGGTCACCAGTTCGTTCCGGCCCGACATCACCTCCAGGCGAAAGAGCGCCAGGACGCCGCAGCCGGCGGCGGTGAGCAGACAGAAGAGCACCGTGACCCACGGCCGCGCGATCGTGATCGCCAGGAGGCGGCGAAAGAAGCCCTGGAAGGTGAGCGCGCCCATGTTCACGGTGATCGGTGCTCGGTTCTCGGTGCGCGGTGCGCGTTGGACCGCCAACCACGAACCACGAACTCGGAGTCTACCATGAGGTTCCCCCGCCGTTCACGCCACCATCGCGGAACCTGCGTGAAGTGGAAATGGGAGACGGCGGCCGGAGGTCGGGGGACGGGGACAGGGGGGCGTGCCGATCGGAAACCTCCCGCCCGGCTGGGACGCGGCGACGGTTCCGAAGAAACCGCCCGGCGCCAAGATCGGGTGCGACGCGCGGCTTGGCGGGATGTTGCGGCACTACTTCTGGCGCGCGGCGTAGATCGTGCATTGTGACAACCGGCGCACTCTCGCCCGCCCGCGACCCAGGCGGAAACGCTGCCGATCCGCCCGTAGTACGCCCCGCTGCGCCCGCTGCGATGCGATGCACGATTTGTCGCTGACATGTGGAACGCCCCGCGAACCGCGATCCGCTGCTCTCCTTCAATCGGAACCACGCTTTTCCCCGTGATCATGGTTTTTGGACAGGTCGGTCATGCCCGCTACTCTTCAGCCACCAGATCTGAAGCACCCGCTGCTTTGAACAACCAACGCAATGCGCCCCATGGGAACGGCCATTCGTGTACTTCGACAGCAACGACGATAAGGTCCGCCTGTGGCATATCTTCGGCGTCCCACCAGAACCAATAGCGATTCTCCGGCTGAAACCAATAAAGCCAAGATTCTAGGGACCACCTGTATTCCTTCTGCACTTGGACTTGCTCTTCGCGTGGCAGGCGGCGCCACCGCGCCATCCATGACTCCACTTCTTCCACTTTCCGATCGGGCGCACAGGCAGCAACGAACCATGCAGGTAACCGATCTGTCCAGTCCTGACCGGAAAACTCCCCCGAAAGAGCAATCTGATCCACCGTGAGCAGCACGCTACAGACCCTGTCGAGGATACCATTCGTTCCTGCAGGACACTTCGCGATGAAGCGAACAGAACCTACACCACCAAGTGGTTCTTCTCGCGCAGGCCCCATCTTGAGGCGACGAACCTCATTTGCCAGTGGAGTTGCGAAATCAGTCATTTCTGACCTGCGCTTGGCGGTTGCGGCCTCCCCGAACCAGGAATGATCTGCTCCCTGAGCTGCGCAATCTGCGGACTGCGCAAACCGAACTGGTCTGGCGCTTTCGTAGTATCTACGAGGAGAGGTCGACCGGCGAACTTGCCCGCTTCTTCGTCCGGTTCCGCCACGCCGGGCACGTACACGGACGTCCTCACGGACGCACTACCAACCGCAGTCACCGCCAGCGGGCGGCCGTACGGCGTATAGTCAGTATACATCACGGGAAGGCTGGACGCGGCAACTTTTCTCGACGCCGACCTGGTCGCGTCCGTCGACAGCCCCGTTGCGCCCGATGCGATGCGATGCGCGCCTTGTCGCTGACACTTCGTGCGCCTCCCGAATTGCGATCCGCTGCTCTCCTTCACTTGGAACCCCGCTTTTCCTGGTGGCCTTCGTTTTTGGATAGGTCGGCTCGCGGTCATACGGAGTCCATCGACAAGCAATACCAACTCCAGTAAATGACCCAGACCAAGGCGCTCAGAATCACCGGCAACAGGAATCGTGCCTGCCTGCTGCGCTTATGAAACACAAAGAGAATCGGTGCAGGAATCAGCGACGCAGACCAAGCGAGCCAAAGGACGAGTTCAGGGTCCGAAAGAGGGATTGAACCAGAAAGCGTGTCGGCCCAGGCCGGAAATAGGGCAGCCACCATGGGCAGTACGCAATACACCAAGACCACCGCAGCATACCCTAAACAGGGTGCAGCGCGCCGAACGATCAAACTCTTTGTACCCAGATTCTCAGCGCACGACATGGTTTTTTGGACAAGGAGATCCCGTGAGCGGATTGACGCCTTGGTTGGGGGGCCAAAACAGATTGTAGACGCTCCACGCTGGCTCCATCTCGTTTGCGTACTGTCGAGCCCAGTTCCCGATAGAATGCGAGGCCAGCACTTTCCACGGATCGACGTCCAAGCGACTATGCCTTCCCACATCTGTGTATTTAGCCGAGCCTTCCCACGGCCCAGCCGTGGAGAATTCATCGTATACCGTGTTCGAACGATCTGGAGTTCCAGCACCGCTTCCGGACGTTATGAGATTCCCGGAGCAGTCATAGCAGCACTGCTGCCCAGGCCCATTCACGGAAAGTCCGTTTGCAGGCGTTGGGTAGGACCGGAAGCAGTTTTCAGCACCCGGGTGGTAGCCGTTCCAAAGAGGCCAGGTCGGTCCGATGAGCCAGTTCGAACGTGCCCACCCGTCGACGACGACGACACCGGCAGCATCAGGATTGGTGCAAGGGCAGTCAGGCAGTGTGGCATACCAATCTGGATTTGCTGCGTTGTAGTTGAGTGCCTCAACTACAATGTCGATTCGTGCCAACAGAAACTCGGCCTTCCGCTTGTACGCCTGAACACGCTCTCGCGTTTCCTGATCAAGTGCTGGGGTGTCATGCCACCACCACTTGACAATATCGCGCTCGATCGCCTCGCGAAGGGCCGAAAGCGACGCCACAGTTTCGTTGGCCCAACGAGGTTCGGTCGGAGGTGCGAGCGAAAATGGACTTCCTCCCCCCGAACCGTCTGGCTCCATGAGGGAACGACCGTTCAAGCCGCTAGCGTCAACTGCAGCCGCCGGCTGGTTGACGGCGTACATCCACGCGCTTAGGTCGGTCAAATACCCCGCCGGATCGCGGGTTGTCCACCTTCCCGTGCGGGTATCGAGATACCGCCACTGGGTGTAGTTGAGATTGGATTCGCCGTCCCAGTAGTAACCGGCGAAGGCGGTGTTGGAGAGCGGCGGGGACTTGGGGTAGATCAATACCGCGTGATCGTAGGTGGTCGATTCACTGCCAGCGGTTTGCATCGTAATCAACGCCGACACGTCGCCGCGGATTGAGAGGCACACCTTGTCTTGCTCGCTCGGTTCGGTTCCGATGTCTACAATCTCGTACCCGACGACTTCATACGTGTCGAGCGACGTGGGATTGGGCCGCACGTGCGCGCCGACAATCGACGCGTCAATGGTGCCTTCGATTGGGTCAATCGTGCGATCGACTGCATCCGTCAATGTGATCTTCGTGACCGGCACGGGCTCGCCGCCGCCAATGCTGCGCAGTTCCGTCGTGGGCGCGAAGGCTGCAATGTCGGTGATGCCGAATTTGTCCACGTCGCCGCGGATGAAGAGGAAGGTGTGGCCAGCGGCGATCTCGCCGTCAGCCGCGACCGCCACCACGGTGTCAATCTGCCCGTCGGGCACGGCGTCGGTGTCCCGCGCGTCCACGATCTCGAAGACATCCGGCGCGCCGCCGTAGCAATAGAGCGCCATGTTGAACAGCACGGCGGCTGTCAGGTAGGAGGGAAGCGCATTGCCGAGCGACAGGTTCATCGTCGGGTAGGGATAGACCGCGTTGGTCAACGCGTTCAGCGATCCTCCGGGCACGAACCCAGACGTCCTGACGGACGCACTACCAACCGCCGTCACCGCCAGCGGGCGACCGTACGGCGTATAGTCAGTATACATCACGGGCATGCCGGACGAAGCGGAATTATAGAGCACGTTCGACCCCAGGGCGTCCTTGGAGACGAAAGTTTCGATCACGTTCGTCGCGGGGTTCAGGTCGATCTCGACGCGCTCGCTCGTGTAGACCTTCGCGCCGACGGAGGTGGCTGTCGGCCCGCGCGTTCCCGTGGGCGGCGATGCCCCGGACTTCAGGCCGGGGAGCGTCACGCCCAGCGACGAACGCCGGACTTCGGGCCGGTTTGGGCGCGGCTCGATGACGCGCGATCCGGCGTGAACGCCGGCGTTGGCGGCTTCGCGCGTGACCCTCCCCGCCATGAATGGCGGGGCCTCGACGCCCGGCGGCCGCACTCG
>JACQVU010000098.1 GCA_016209585.1 Planctomycetota bacterium | reverse complement strand
CGCGTGGCGGCGGAGCTCCTTTTCGAGCCCGCGCCGGGAGACTGACATGAGTTGCCAGCCTGAACCCCAGCGGCCCGGCCGCGCCGGGAAAGGTCGCGCTGGCGGACAATCCAAGAGGGGCGCGGCGGCCGCTTGGTCGTTGCGTCGCCGCCGCGCCGCGCGCTATGCTGCCGGCCCGGGAACTGAAGGGAAACCGCCTCATGCGCCGCCACCTGCTTTTGCCGCTGTTCTGCCTCGCCACCCCCCTGCTTGGCGGGTGCGCCGTGGCTGGTGACGAGTACCTCTCCGGCCGCGCCTCGGTGACGGCGTGGGAGACCTACGTGGAAGACCCGTGGTGGGCCATCGGCGCGCCGGTCGTTTCGCCGCTGGCGCTGGCGGCGGACGGCGTGGCCCTGCCGGTGGCGGCGGTGTGGGACCCATACCAGTATCTGGCGGGGGGGCGGTGATGCCCTTTCCACGCATCATCGGGACGGGGTTCCACGTTCCGGAGAACGTGGTGACGAACGACGATCTGGCGAAGACGGTGGACACGACGGACCAGTGGGTCCGGGAGCGCACCGGCATCCGCGAGCGGCGCTGGGTGGCGCCGGAGAGCGGGGTCGGCCCCTCCGATCTGGCGGAGAAGGCCGCGCGCATGGCGCTGGGCAACGCCGGGGTCGGGGCGGAGGAGATCGAGTTGATCGTCTTCTGCACGATGACGCCCGACCGGCTGCTGCCTTCGTCGGCCTGTCTCTTGCAGGCCAAGATCGGGGCGGTGAACGCCGCCGCGTTCGACGTGGTGGCGGCCTGTTCCGGGTTCGTGTACGGCCTGGCGACAGTTGAGAGTTTCATGAAGACCGGCCGCTATAACACCGTGCTGCTGGTCGGCGCGGAGGTTTTCAGCAACCGGCTGAATCACGAGGATCGCACCACCACCGTGCTGTTCGGCGACGGCGCCGGCGCCTGCGTGTTGCGCAACGGCGCGGAGCCGGGGGGCATTCTCTCCACCCACCTCTTCGCCGACGGCAGCCAGCACCAGGTGTTGTGGGTGCCAAGCGGGGGCAGCGTGGCGCCGCCCACGGTGGAGCGGTGCGGGAAGAAGGAGATGTTCGTGCAGATGCAAGGCCCCGACCTGTTCAAGATCGGGGTGAAGCGTTTCTGCGAGGCGGTGGACGCGGCCCTGGCGCACAACGGGCTTTCGCCGGAGGCGCTCGATTGTTTCGTGCCGCACCAGGCGAACGCGCGGATCATCGAGATGGTGCAGCGCAAACTCGGCCTGCCCGACGCGAAGGTGGTGGTGAACATCGACCGGTACGGCAACACCACGGCGGCCTCGATTCCCATCGCGCTGCACGAGGCGGTGACGGCCGGCCGCATTCAGGCCGGGTCGATCGTGCTGCTGGCGTCGTTTGGCGGGGGGCTGACCTGGGCCTCGGCGTTGATCCGGTGGTGAGCGCGCCGGGGGGCCGTCCACCGGGTGTTGGGTGTTGGGTGTTCGGTGTTGGGCCCAGCACCCCGCACTCACATTATGTTGCTTGGCCGTTCCTGGGTTCCTGGGTTCCTGAGAGATGTCGTCGCCCGTGAACTGTTACCGTGAGGGCGCGTTCGCCGCGCCGATAGACCGCGGGATGAGGCGTTCGGAACGCGCGGTAAGGTAGACTCTCGCCATGAGCAGCCTCTACTCCTTCGCGGCCCCGGCGCAGAGCGAGCGCGCGCCGGCGACACCGGTGGACCTTTCGCGGGTGAGGCGCCCTTCTTACGGCCACTATCTGGAGGAGTTCGCGGCCGGGCAGCGGTTCGACCATCCGCGGGGGCTGACGCTCACGGCGGCCTTCATGCAGGAGTTCGCCACGGTGTTTCACGAGGCCAACCCGCTCTTCCTGTCACAAGAGCACGCCCGCGCGCTGGGGCACCCGCGCCTGCCGGCGTCGCCCCTTCTGACGTTGAACATCGCGCTCTCGCTGGGGGTGCAGAACGACTCAGAAAAGGCCATCGCCCACCTGGGGTATTACGACGTGCGCTTCCCGCGCGCGGCCTACGAGGGCGACACCATCACTTCGTCCACCCGCGTGATCGGCAAGCGCGAACGCGGCCCCGGCCAGCCGGGCATCGTGGAGGTGGAGACCACCGGCGTGAACCAGGACGGCGAGGTCCTGGTCCGCTACCGGCGCAAAATCCTGGTCCCGTGCGGCGGGGCCAAGGCGCGGCCAGCCGCCGCCCCGGCGGCTTTCCAGGCGGGCGGCGACGCGGACGAAGAGGCGGCTCGCCTGCGCCTTCCGGAGCCGGGCGAAGAGGCGGCGGGCGGCGGGGAGGGCGCGTGGTTCGAGAACTTCGCGCCCGGCGACATCATCGCGCACCCCAACGGGCGGACGATCACACAGGAGCACTTCGCCTGGACCTATCGGGTGGGCAACACCCACCCGCTGCATTTCGACCGGGTCTACTCGGCGGCGCTCTCCGGCGCGATGAGCGGCGAGCCGATCGTCTACGGCGGCCTGGTGCTGGCGTGGGTCTTCGGGCTGGCCAGCCGCGACCTGACGGAGCACGCGGTGTGGGAACTGGGGATGACGGAGGGCTACCACACCGCCCCGGTGGTCGCGGGCGACACGGTGTACGCGCTGTCGCGCGTGCTGGTGAAGGGGCCGGAATACGAGGCGTTCGGCGCCGGCGCCGTCACCTTCCAGGTGATCGGCGTGAAGAACCTCACGGCTGACGCGGCCATCGACCAGCACGGGGCTGACCTGTTCATGAAGGAGAACGACAAGAAAGACCGGGGAAAGCCGAAGATCGCCGAGAAGGTCTTCGAGATCGAGCGCACCGCGCTGATCCGCAGGAGGGGTGCTGGGTAATGAGTGCCTCCCGCCCCACCCCCATCACCATCGCGCACTCGCCCGACGCCGATGACGCCTTCATGTTCCACGCCCTCGCCACGGGGCGGATACCGACCGGGCAGTACGCCTTCACCCACCTGCTCCGCGACATCCAGACGCTGAATGAAGAGGCGGCGCGCGGCGTTCACGATGTCACCGCGCTCTCGTTCGCGGCCTATCCCGGCGTTCAAGATCGCTACGCCCTGCTGGCGACCGGCGCCAGCGTCGGAGAGGGGTACGGGCCGATGGTGGTGGCGCCGCGGCCCGCCGCGCTCGCGGACCTCTCGGGCCGCGAGATCGCCGTCCCCGGATTAAAAACCACCGCCTACCTCGCGCTGCGGCTGGCGCTGCCCGACTTTCAGGAGGTGGTGACCCCCTTCGACCTCATTCTCGACGCCGTCCGCGCCGGCCGGGTGGCGGCGGGTTTAGTCATCCACGAAGGGCAACTGACCTACGGCGCGCGCGGCCTCTCGCTGGTGGCCGACCTCGGCGCCTGGTGGCGCGGCCAAACCGGCCTGCCTCTGCCGCTCGGCGGCAACGCCATTCGCCGCGACCTCGGCCCGCGCGCCATTCGCCAGATCGGCAACTACGTCCGCCAGAGCATCCGCCACGCGCTGGACCACCGCGCAGAGGCGCTGCGCCACGCGCTCCACTTCAGCCGCGGGCTGGACGCGGCCACCGGCGACCGCTTCGTGGGCATGTACGTGAACGAGGAGACCATTGATATGAGCGCCCCCGCCCGGCGCGCCGTCCAGACGCTGCTGAACCGCGGCCACGCCGCCGGCCTGCTGGATCGGCGCGTGACGGTCGAGTTCATGTGACCGCCCGCTCGCGCGGTCAAGCCGGTGGCGGCGCGGGAGGGGCTTCGGTCGCGGCCGGCGGCGCGGGCGCGTCCGGAGCGTCGGGGGCTGGCGGCGGTTCCGGCCCCGTCCCCTTTTCCGCCTGTGTCTCCGGCGCGGGGGCGGCGCCATTCGCGCCCGCGGCCGCGCCGTCCGTGGTCACCAGTTCGCGGCGGCTGGAGGCGTGCTCGCCGAAGTTGGGTTTGATTTCCGGGTGGGCGCGGACCCAGTCGACCAGGACGGGCAGGTAGTCTTCCGCGCGGGGGCAGACGATGCCGGAGCCGGCGAGGGCGGCGTCGAGGTTGGCGGTGTCGTAGTGGACCTCGTGGCGCATGTAGTCCAGCAGTTCGCGCGGGAACTGGAAGCGCCGGGCGAGGCCAGGGAAGAGCGTGAGGAAGACCCGCCCGATCCAGGGCGGCGGCCGGAAGCGGGGCGGCTGGACGCCAAAGACCTCGAACAACCTCTTCATCATGCCCTGCATGGTGATGGGTTTTCCGGGCAGCACATGGTAGGCGCGGCCGGGCGCGCCCTCGGCCTTGGCGAGATGTTCGACGGCGTCGCACACGAAGTCCACGGGCACGAGGTAGAAGTTCACGTCTTTCCCGCCCACGGCGAAGGCGCGCGCGCGGCGGATGCGCCCCTTCCGCTCCAGGGCGCACATGGCGCGGATGGCGAAGTAGGGGCCGTCGTACTTGGGAATCTCACCGCTCTTGGAGTCGCCCACCACCACCCCGGGCCGGATGATCACCACCGGCAAGCGCGGCATGCGCCGGCGCACGGCCACCTCGGCCTCCCACTTGGTCTGCTCGTAAAAATTCTTCCAGCCCGCGGCCTCTTCCAGTTCGTCTTCCTTCACCGTGCCGCGGCGGGTGCCGGAGACGTAGGCGGTGGAGAAGTAGATCACCCGCCGGAGTTTGGGCAGCGCGGAGGCGAAGGCCAGCACGTTTTCGGTGCCGGTGACGTTGACCAGGCGGGCGACCTCTTCGGGCGTGGCGAGGTCGTAGATGGCCGCGAGGTGGTAAACGGTGTCGACCTCCGCGCGCAGGCGGGCGAAGTCGGCGTCGGCCAGGCCCAGCCCCGGGCGGGTGATGTCGCCGAGGATAATCGCGGTGCGGGCGGCGGCCTCCGGCCCCAGCGCCTCCCGCGCGGCCCTGGCCTTCTCCTCCATCGGCGGGATCACCAGGAAGCGGATGGTCGTGCCCTCCTCGGCCAGCATGCGGCGGACGAGGTGGCCGGCGATGAAGCCGGGGAAGCCGGTGAGGAAGATGGCGCGGGCCATGGTGGTAAGTGCCTTCCGCGGGGGAGTGACGCGGGAAACCGGATACCCGGCAGTATGCACGCGAGCCGGGCAATTATCAAACGAGGCGGGGGGCGGCCCCTCGCGTGGGGAGCCTGTCCCGGCGCCGGTGTATACTGCCGGCATGGGGACGTCGGCGGTCGATGTCGAAGCGCCCAACGCGCGCCGCGCCGCGAGCGTCGGCGCCAGGCTGCGAGACGCGCGGGCCGCGGCCGCGCGGCTTTTCGCCGCCGGCTGGTCGGCCGCGCGGGACACGCTCTTTCCACCGCTCTGCCCGCTGTGCGGAGAATATGACGAATCGTGGGTGGCGGGCCTGTGCCAGGAATGCGACCGCCAACTCTCGCCGCGGAAGCGTGACCTCTGCCGCCGGTGCGGGGCCTTCGTGGGCGAGAACGCGGGGGAACGCGAGCAGTGCGCCCACTGCGCCGGCCGCGCGCTGCCGCTTTCGTGGACGACGGCGCTGGGGATGTACGACGACGATTCTCTCCTGCGCCACGCTGTGCTGGCGCTGAAGCAGCCGGCCGGCCGGGCGCTGGCCGTGCCGCTGGCGATGCGCCTCGCCGACCTGATGCGCGACCTTTCGCGGGCGGGGGATTTCGACCTCATCGTGCCGGCGCCAGCCCACCCGCGCATCGCGGCCCTGCGCGGGTTCAACCAGGCCGCGCTGCTGGCCCAGGCGCTGGGCAACGCCCTCCGCGCCCCCGTCCGCCGGCTGCTGCGCAAAGTGAAGCAGGCGGAACTTCAGGCCAGCCTTCCCGCCACGCGGCGGGTGGAGGCGGTGAAAGGAACGGTGACGCCGCGGTTCCTGGCGCGGCGCGCGGTCGCCGGGCGGCGGGTGCTGCTGGTGGACGACGTGATGACCACCGGGGCGACCATCAAGGAGTGCGCACGGGTGTTGCTGGCCGCCGGGGCGAAGGCGACGATGGCGGCCATTCTGGCGCGGACGCCCTGACCGCCGGCCGCCCGCCCGCCGCCGCCGCCGGCCGGCCGGCTGTGCCCGGCCGGGGGCTTCAAGGTGGGTCGTTCGCCGGGAAGAACGCGCGAGGCACGGAATGGCGTTGGCTCACCTGGGTCTCGGCAGCAACCTGGGAGATCGGCGCGCCGTGATCGAGGCCGCGCTGGCCGACCTGGCCCGCGCGCCCGAAGTGGCGGCCATCCGCGCGGTTTCCACGCTGCACGAGACCGAACCGGTCGGCGGGCCTCCCGGCCAGCCGCGCTTCCTGAACGGCGCGGCGGCGGTTGAGGTGAAGGGCGACGTGACGCCGGAGCAGTTCCTGGCGCTGCTGCTGGAGGTGGAGCGGCGCCACGGGCGGGCGCGCGGGGTGAAAGACGGCCCGCGGACCATCGATCTCGACCTGCTGCTGTGGGAGGATCGCGTCATTCACACGCCGCGCCTCACCGTGCCCCACCCGCGGATGGCCCAGCGGCGGTTCGTTCTCGCTCCGCTGGCGGAGATCGCGCCGGAGGCGGTGCACCCGGCGCTGGGGCGAACGGTTCGATATCTTCTGGACGGGCTGGCGGCGAGAAAGCAAGGCCTCCAATCGAAATGACCTGATCACGAAGGACGCGCCGGGGTTCGGCCAGCCGTTGACATCCCCAGCCCATTCATGGACGCGCCACCGGGGCGCGTCCGGCCTTGCCGCTACCGACGGGAGACGAGCGGATACCCGGCGACCGCCTCGGCCGCGTTCGTAAAGGTGACGGCCTCTTCGGTGCCGGCGCCGTCCCCGGCCGTCACCGCCAGGAAGTAGCGGCCGCCCGACGTGAGGCCGGAGAGCGTGGCGGCGGTCTCGCCGAGCCGGGTGATCGCGGCCGGGCGCAGGCCGGCGAGGCCGGCGATGGGGGAGGTCTCGGCGTAGACGCGGTAGGCGAGCGCGTCGCGGGCGTCCACGTCGTCCGCCGCCGCCGTCCAGGAGAGCAGCACCACTCCCTCGCCTCCCGTGGCGGCCACCACGCGGGTGCCGGCCGGGGCGGTCACGTCGGGCGCGGCCGGGATCGTGACCCGCGCCTGGTTCTCTTCGGTGATCGCCTCCTCGTTGCCGGCCTCGTCAACGGCGGCGACCGCCACCCACCAGTCGGCTCCGGGGCGGAGGCCGGCGAGGTCGGCGCGCAGGTCGGACGGCTCGGCGATCAGGCGGGGCGCGAGGCCGCGGGTGTCGCGGATTTCAGCCGGTTCGGCGTAGACGCGATACCAGAGGTTCGACTCGCCGGTCGAGTCGTCGACGGCCGCGGTCCATTCCACCGTGACGCCCGCGGAGGTCGCCTGGGTGACGGTCACGCGAGTGGTTTCGGGGGCCACCTCGTTCTCCTCCGGCTCTTCCTCAATGAAGAGCAAGGGGACGCGGGTGGCCTCAGCCAGGGGCTGCCAGTTGCCGGCGCTGTCCTTGCCGATGAGCGTGAGCACCGCGCGCCGGCCGAAGGCGTAGCGCAGCGTGAACGGCTCGCCAACCGCGATCTCGGACGAGAGCGGCTCGGTGTTGTTGGCGGCGTCCACCGCCGTGAGGAAGTAGCGGAAAGAGACCACGTCTTCCCCGCCCACCAGCAGCGGCCACTGGTAGCCGCGGATGGCGGTGGGCAGGTTCAGCGCGCGGGCGACGGGCGGCGTGAGGTCCACGCGCACGGCGACGGCTGCGGCGAAGAAGGCGCGGGCGCGGGCCGGCTCCACCACGAAGACCTCGATGGGGCGCGACGCGCCCTCGGTGATCGCCACCGTGGCGCTCCAGGCGGTGAAGCCGGGCGCCAGCGCGCGCGCCTCCACGCCGTTCACCAAGAGCCGCTGCCCGGCGGCCAGCCCGGCGCAGGTTCCGGTCACATCGAGGGCCGCGCGCCGGAACACCTCTCCGTCGGCCGGCGCGGTGATGGCCACCGCGGGGGCTTCCGCGTCCAGGCTCAGCAAGGTCACGGTCTGGAGCATGAAAGTCCCGCCGGCGATCACCGTCACGTCGGCCACGGTGGCCGGGTCGAAGCCGGGCGCGGAGAAGCGCAGGGTGTAGCGGCCCGGTGGAACGTCGCCCAGCGTGTACTGCCCGGTGGCGTCGGTGGCGGCTTCCGGCCCGCCGCCGGCGATGGCCACGGTGGCGCCGGAAGCGTCGGCGCGGCCTTCAAGCGCCACGGAGCCGGTGATGGCGCCCAGCGGGCGCGCGGGCCAGAGCGTCACCGGCGGCGGCTCGGCCGTGCCGCCGGCGCGAATGGCCACGTCGTGCAGCGTGACCAGCGCGAAGCCGTCGCGGCGGAAGAACAGCGTCACCGTGCCCGCCGGGATGCGCTCGATGCGATAGGCGCCGGAGGCGTTGGTCACCGCGGCCACGCCGCCGCTCACGCTCACCACGATGTTCTCGTGGCTGGGCTGGCCGTCCATGATGGCCACGCCCGCCACCGCCCCGACCGGAATGGAGGCCGCCCCACGGGGGTCGGTTCCGGCGGCGATCTCTTCGGCGTCGCCATAGCCGTCGTTGTCGTCGTCGGGGTCCAGGTCGTTCGCGACGGCGTCGCCGTCGAAGTCCGGGTTCCCCCCGGGGAAGAGATAGATCACGCCCGCGAACGCCCGCTCGCCCCCGGTGACGATGATGCCCGGCAGGCTCTGCGCCGCGTACCCGGAGGCGGAAGCCTCCAGCGTGACCTGGCCGGCGGGCACGTCCGTAAGCAGGAAGGAGCCGTCGGCCTCCGTGAGCGCGGAGGCGACCGCGCCCTCGCCCCCCGCGAGGCTCACGCGAATGCCGGCGTGGCTGCCGGCGCCGACGAGCCGCGCGACGCCGGCGACGATCCCGCGGGCGTCGTCGGTCTCGCGGGTGAGGGCGAGGTTGACGCCCGCCGTCTCTGCGCCGGCCTCCACCTCCACGCGGTCCCGCGTGGCCACGTTGTACCCCTGCCGCTGCGCGGCGACAAGATAGAGGCCCGCCGCCACGCGGGGGATGTGCCAGGCGCCGGAGTCGTCGGTCACCGCCACCCGTGCCGTGCCGCCCACGAACACCGCCACGCCCACGTTGCCAGCCGGCTGGCCGTCAAGCGTGACCACCCCAGAGATGCTGCCGGGCCGGGCGGTCCGCACCTGGCCGAGCCGCCGGCCGTGGTCGCTGGTCACCTGGATGTCGCGGAGGAGCGCGGCGAAGTCGGCCTCGCCGTCGCCGTCCTCGTCCTTCTCAGCCAGAAGGTCATGCATTCCGGCCGGCACGCCGGAGATGCGGAAGGAGCCGTCCGCCTCGCTGTACACGGCCAGGGAGGTGTGCAGCACCACGACGCGGGCGTAGGCCACGGCCCGCGGCTTGCCGACGGCCTCCTCCACCGCGCCGGCCCGCGAGAGGCCGCGGGACGCGCCCGCCGCCTCGGCCACCAGCACGCCGGAGATTTCGCCGGCCGGCGCCGTGAGGGCGCTGTCTACCGCCGCGGCGTCGGTGGCCGCGCCGCCTGCGGCCACGGGGGCGG
>JACQVU010000107.1 GCA_016209585.1 Planctomycetota bacterium | reverse complement strand
CGGCAGATCATGGACACGCCTCGCTCCTTGAGCCGGTTGCGGGCGCGCCCCGCGCGGCGCGACATTGTATCCCGCCAAGCAGCCCGTCGGTAAAGTCGTGGCGAGGCGAAAAACGAGCGAGAAGCGTTTCGGCAAGGAGCGCAAAAACGACAGTATTCGGGGAAATACGACGGTTTTGCGCGACGCAGCCGAAACGCTTCGCAGCCGTTTTTCGCCCGACAGGATTTTATCGACGGGCTGCCAGGAGCCGCGCCACCACCCGCCCCGCACAGAGGCGGGCGTCGCCGGGCCGAACGACCAGCCGCCTCATGACGGGCGCGTCCAGACGGGCGCGCGAGGGCAGCGCGCCCCGTGCCCAGCGCTCGATCCACGCCAGCAGCGGATCGGGGGCGCCAGTAAAGGCGCGCTGGGCAAGCGCGGCCAGCGTCTCGTCGTCCAGACCGTGGCGGTGTTCGTCGAGGGCCAGGAACAACGCGACGGGGCAGACCGCCGCCTGCAGCAGCGGGGTGCTCACGGCGTCGACCAGCGCCCCCTGGTAGCGCCCGGACGCGATCAGGCCGGCGAAGTCCGCGCGCCGCCCCCAAAAAAGGCGCGCCGGCGCGGGGCGAAAGCGCGCGCCGGCCAGCGACGCCACCAGCGGCGCCAGCGAATGGGGCGGGTCTTCGTGAGCCAGGCGCACCTCCACCTCCAGCGGCGTCCGGCGCGCGATCTCCGCCAGGCCGCGCAGGAGCGCGGCTTGCAGCGCCATCATCCGCGCCGGGCCGGGGCGGTCGAAACCCAGCGGCGCGCCCACGTTGTCCTGCGTCATTCCGTACAGCAGGCGGCGCGTTTCGCCCGCGCTCGTCACGCGGCCGCGGCGCGCCGTCGCCGCGAGCCGACGCAGTTCCACCGACCCCACCGGCGCGATCCGCGCCCTCACCGGCCTCCCGTACAGGCTGGCGAAACGCCCGCCGTCCGGCGCGTACGACAGCCAGAGATCGAAGGCGTCCAGGTCGGTTCGCAGCAGCCGCGGCGACGCGCGCCACCCGTACAACCCGCCGTGCTGCGAGCCGATGCGCGTCAAGGCGCGCTCCCCGGCCACGACCCACGCCGCCGCCGCGGCCGCCTCTCCGGGTTGCGGGGGATTGGAAAAATAGACCGCCCCTGGCCCGCCGCCGAAGAACTCCTCCACGCGCCGGCGAACGACATGGCAGCGTTCTCCCTCGCGGGCCAAGGCGTGCGCCAGCCCGTCGAAACACCATGCGGTCAGCAGCGCGCGCACATCGGCGCCGGTCGCGGGGAACTCCTCGGCCCGCGGCGCCCGGTCAACCGGGAAAGCAACGCCCGCGCCCGGCGCGGCCGGGTGATCGCCGCTCCCGCCGGTCGTGGCGGAGGCCGCGCGCACGACGAGGTCCCGCGGCGCCAGCGGCATCCCGCGCCGCCAGCGGATGAGGTCGCCCCTTCTGGTGAGCAACGCCACGTCCGCCGCCCGATGCACGGCGCGGCTGGTGAGGATCGCGCGCCCTTCGTAGAACCCCTCGTACACCAGCAGTCCCGGACGCCCGGTCGCGCCGCGGCGACGGGCGGCCAGCGCCGCGATCACTCGGTCCGCGGCGCGCCACGCGAGCGGCCGCGGGGACGGGCGCGGAAAAGGCGCGCCGGGGGCGGACTCCGCGCCGGGCACGCCGCTGGTCGCTCCCAACGGAACGCCAACGCGCTCCGCCGCCGCGCGACCGGCGATGGCCAGCAGCGATCTCGCGGGGTCGCGGCGCGCGCCGGGATAGAGGAAGAGCCATTGCCACCAGTCGTCGTCCGCCACCACGATCTCGACGAGGCCCGCGCCGGACGCGCGCGTCACCTTCTCTATCATCACCGTGTATTCGACGAAGTGACAACACGCCAGCCAGAGCGCGTAGCGGCCCGGCGCCCAGAAGGCGCGCGCGGCGGCGGGGTCGGCGGCTCTTTCCGGGATGGCCCGTTCCACCGCCGACGCCACGTCGAAGAAGAGCGTGGTCGCGGCCCCTTCCGCCGCGCGCAGGAAGCCGGCGTCTTCCCGGAAGGGCGCGGGCACGGTGGGAACGCCGGCCGCGCGGAACGCGGCCTCGGCCGCCGGGTGGGGCGCGGCCACCAGCGCCCCGGCCGGCTGGCCCCACGCCGCCGGTTCGCGGGGGGCGACGCGGGGGAGCCAGACGCGCACCAGCGGGCGCGCCGGGAGGTTCATCGGCCCGGTTCCGACCCCGGCGGCGGGTCGATCAGGCCGCGTTCCGCCAGGGCGATCAGGAACTCGGCGACCAGGCCCGGCGAGTGGCGCGACTCCTCGGCAATGGCGAGCAGGTCGCGGCGGTTGTCGAGCAGCACCAGCATCTCGTTGAGCACCGCGCCCTCCTGCTCGGAGCGCCGCCGCCAGCCGGAAAGGCCGTTGGAGGAGAGGCCCAGCAGGCCGCGGAAGCGCCGGACGGGCACGTAGTTAGAGTCGAACAGTTCGATGGTGCGCTCCACGGCGCGTTCGGCCTCGTCCAGCCGGGCGTCGTCGACGATGGACATGTCGTCGGCCGAGGTGTGGTACTCGGGGTAGGGCCAGCGGACGAAACTCACCGCGGGCACGTCGAACCCCGGGGCGTCCAGAACCTTCTCGTCGTTGGCCGGGCCGGCCATGAACTCCCCGATCTCGCGCTCCGGCGCGGCCTCGCGCAGCGCCAGCCGCGCGGCGCGATCGATGGCCGCGTTCCGCTCCTTGGAGAGTTGCAGCCGCAGCGGCCGCGAGAGGCCGGCCATTTCGCAGAAGATCCCCGCGCGGTGCAGCGGCAACTCCGATTCATGGTTGTGGAGGTAACAGAGCGAGCCGATGGTCTCCGGACAGATCAGCAGGCGCACCGTGTGCCGCGGCCGCCGGCGCATGAGCCGCAGCGCGATGGAGGTCATCACGCCCACGCCGCTCAGCGAATCGTTGGCGATGGCCGGGTGGCAGATGTTGCACATCAGCAGCAGGATGTCGGGCGTCCGGCCGGGAATGGTAAGGAGGCCGTAGCGCACTTCCCCCTCCTCGAACCGCGTGCGGATGTCCACGTGGAAGCGGTCGCCGCGCGCGGCCTGGAAGGCGCGGTGCTCCATGCACAGGCGCCAGTCCCGGTCGTAGTAATGGAAGGTGAAGGGAATGGCGTCCGGCATGGCCGGCGACGTGGCCAGGTGGCGCGCCAGCGTGGCGCGATCCACCCAGCCCGTGAACGGCGCGCTGTACGAGCCGACATGCAGCGGGTGGCGGCGGAAGTCGGCCAGCAGGTTGCCCGCCTCGTCCGTGAGCGTCGCGCCCTCCACCACCCAGCGGGGCGGGACGGTCCAGGTGAAGACGCGCGTGCCGGTGCGGACGCTCTCGATGGCGATGGGCAGGTGCTCGCGGATGATCTCGAAGGCGCGGTCCGTCCCCTCGTTCGCCAGCGAGCGGTTCAACGGGAAGAGGCGCTCCAGGAACCGGCGGCGGTCAAAGGGCGACTCGGTCATGGGGGCACGGCCTTCGCGATCCGCGGGGGATTAAGCGGCTTGGCGTGGACGTTGAACAAGGGAAAACGGGGAATCGCCGGCGGGGGACAACCGCAAACTTGACCCTCCATCGACCATGTGGGGGCGCGACGAAGAGCCAGCCAATGCGGCCCAACTGGTTTTTCCGCGAGCCGGCGTGGCGCGCGGAATCTCGGCCGGTGGGGCCATCGCTCGCCTGGGAACGACTTTGCCGCCGCGCGGCCACTGGTCCGTACGTAACACATTGTGGTAAATAGGCTTGCGACGATTCCACGATTTCTCTTGCTCTCTCTCTCTCTCATAATACTGACACGTTCTCGATAAGGAGGCGGTCACGCTCGTGGCGAAGTGCAATGAAGGGTGCAGCGAGTGCACGACGGCGGCATGTTGAACGCGAGCAGACCGACCAGCCAATGTCGAGAAATGATTTGGGAAGGAGAGGAAACAATGAACCGGAGGTTTTTTCTGTGGGCGGCCACGGTTCTCCTGATTGGCTCAGGTTGCGGCCGAAAGGACGTGAGTTCGCCGGGCGCCAAGCCACGCCCCGTGGCGGACCTTGCGTCCTCCGAGTTCGCCGTGAGGGCGAACACGCGCGCGTACTTCACGAAGGCGGAAAATCGAGACTCACTTCGCGGGGGAGTGCGAAGCGAAAACAAGGAGGTGCGGGCATGTTCAGCCATTCTCCTGGCGGCCATCACGGACGGTGGCGACGCCGAGATTCTCGTCCCGGTCCTCCGCGAAGGTTTAGGTTCAGCCGACGAATCCATTCGGCGGGGCGCGGCGCAGGGCCTTTGCCGTCTTGGCCTTCCCGCCGCCGACGCCTTGGACGATTTGCTTGAGCGTCTCGCCGACGGAAGCGAAACCGAAGACGTCAAGTGGGACTGCGCTCATGCGCTTCGCACCATCGGACGGGATGACAAAAAGATTGCCGACTCGGTTTTCGCCATGCTCGAGGCGAACGCCCTTGACGGGAGTCTGGCCTCCATCACGGTTGGTGACATGAGGCATATTGACCAAGCCCCGTTCTTTCTCCACCACCTGGGAAACTCGAATCCCGCGGTCCGCTGGCTCGCCACCAACCAGATCGGAGACATTGTCCGCAATTCTGACAATCAAGCGGTGACCGGCTGGGAAGACCTACTGCGCCAAGTGCTTCGGGCATCCTTCGATGCGTCGCCCCTTGTTCGGGAGAGCGCGGTTTTCTGCGCGATCAGTTTCTTTGGTTGGTTCCCGTCGGCGAATGCTTCGGAGGCGACCGTACAGGAGATCGTCGACTGCGTTCTTCGTGGAACGACTGACTCAGCGAGCGACATCAGGAACCACAGCACGTGCGCGCTCGCACGCCTCTTCCCGCCGTTCGAGTCCGTTATTGTTCCGGCGCATGTCCGCGCGCGAATTCCGGAGGTTGTGGCATCACTTTCGGCGCGCATCGAGGATCCGGAACAACACATTCGGCTCAAGGCGGTGCACATTCTCGCGAACGCTGGAAAGTGCGCGGCGGCTGCGGTACCCGCGCTTCGCGCTCGGTTGCCGGTCGCGGATGATACAGAGAAGGCAGAAATTGAAAGGGCAATCGTGGTGATTGCGGGTGGTTGACAGGTTTCCGAAAGCCTCGGTCACGCCGTTGACGGCCAGCAGAAACGCCGGCCTACCCTCTCCATTCACCCAACACCTTGCTCTTTCCCCCCCTGGTGAGACCCGATTCCCGCCGCGCCATCCGGCCGGCCGGACGCCCTCACGGGCGCACTACCAGCCGGACCGGCCGCTCAAGTCCCGGCTCTGGCGCGCCGCCGGGGGGGGCGCAGTCGGCGCGCCCCGGCGAAGGCTGTGGCGCCGAACCGCGGACCGCCTTACGGCGGAACTACGAGCGTGCGGACCGCCTTACGGCGGAACTACGAACCCGCCGAACGCCCCACGTCCCGCGTCCCGCACCCATTGACAAGGTGCGCGGCGCGCTTCAGGGTATCGCGGAGCGAGCCGGCGTCGGCTCGCGAACCCCTCCGTCGTCCACCGCCTCCCCGTGTCCGCCCCCACCACCATCTTCGTTGACGCGCGGATGATCGACGCCTCCGGCATCGGCCGCACCATCCGCTGCCACCTGGCGGGGCTGGCCGGCAACCCCTACCGCTTCGTGGCGGGCGTGGCGGACGAGCGGGGCGCCGCCGCGGTGCGCGGGCTGCACCCGGAGATCGAGACCGTGGCCTACGAGGCCCCCATCTACTCCTTCCGCGAGCACTGGCTGGGCTGGCGCCTCGCCCGGCGGCTGCGCGCGCGGGTGGACCTCTTCTGGTTCCCGCACTACAACGTGCCCTGGATGATGCCGGCCAACTCGGTGGTGACTATTCACGATCTCATCCACCTGAAGTTCCCCCGGACCTCGGGAAACCCGCTGAAGGTCGAGGCTGCGCGGGGCGTCATCCGCCGGGCGCTCTCGCGCGCGCGCCGGGTGGCGTGCGACTCGGCCACCACGCTGGAAGACGTGGTGGCCTTCGAGCCGGAGGCGCGGCGCAAGGTGCGGGTGGTGCCCGCGGGGGTCACCCGCGCCTGGCGCCCTTACACCGCCGAGGCACAGGCCGAATTCCGCCGGCGCGTGGGCCTGTCGCGCTTCCTGCTCGCCCTGGGAAACAAGAAGTGGCACAAGAACCACCGCATGCTCCTGCAGGCGCTGGACCTTCTCGGCCCCGGCGACGACGCCCCGCGGCTGGTGATCATCGGCCGCCGTGAGCCGGGCTGGGAGGCCACCGTGGCCGAGTGGCGCGCCCGCGGCGGGGCGTTCGACCGGCTCGTGGACCTCGAAGACGTGAGCGACGAAGACCTCGCCGGCTACTACGCCAGCGCCGAGGCCTTCCTCATGCCCTCCTTCTACGAAGGGTTCGGCATTCCCCCGCTGGAGGCGATGTCGGCCGGGACCCCGGTCATTTCGTCCGGGTGCGGGGCGCTGGCCGAAACCGTGGGCGACGCCGGCCTGACCCGCGACCCGCTTGACGCCCGCGCCTGGGCCGACGCCGTCCTGTTGCTTCGCCGGGACCAGTCGCTGCGCCGGACGCTGATCGAGCGCGGGCTGGCGCACGTGGAGCGCTTCTCCTGGTCCACCGCCTCCGCCCTGCTGGCGGCGGTCTTCCAGGAGGCCATCGAGGGCGTGGAACGGCCATGAGGGTCGCGCTGGTTCACGACTGGCTCACCGGCATGCGCGGGGGCGAGAAATGCCTGGAGGTCTTCTGCCGGTTATTCCCCGACGCCACCCTCTTCACGCTGCTGCACGTGAAAGGCTCGGTCTCGCCGGCCATCGAGCGGATGGACATCCGCGCCTCCTTCATCCAGCGGCTGCCCTTCGCCGCGCGGCGCTATCGCCACTACCTGCCGCTCTTTCCGCGGGCCGTGGAATCGTTCGATCTGCGGGGGTACGACCTGGTGCTCAGTTCCAGCCACTGCGCGGCGAAGGGCGCGCGGCCGGCGGCCGGGGCGACCCACGTCTGCTACCTGTTCACCCCCATGCGTTACGTGTGGGACATGTACGACGACTACTTCGGCCGCGGCCGCACCGGCCGCCTGGCCGGCGCCGTCATCGCGCTCGCGGCGCGGCGGCTTCGGCGCTGGGACGTGGCCACGGCCTCCCGCGTGTCGCGGTTCGTGGCCATCTCACGCTTCGTGCGCGAGCGCGTCCGCGCCTTCTACCACCGCGACGCCGACGTCATCTACCCCCCGGTAAACGCGGCGCGCTTTCGGCCGCGCCCCGGCCTTACAGCGCCGGGCGGCGGCGACTACTACCTGGTGGTCTCAGCCTTCGCGCCCTACAAGCGGCTCGACCTGGCGCTCGCGGCCTGCCGTCGCCTGGACCGGCGGCTGGTGATCGTCGGATCGGGCCAGGATGAGGCCCGCCTGCGCCTTCTGGCCGGCCCCCGCGCTGAGTTCCTGGGCTGGCGTGGGGACGACGAGTTGGCCGGCCTCTACGCCGGCTGCCGCGCGCTGCTCTTTCCGGGAGTGGAGGATTTCGGGATCACGCCGCTGGAGGCCATGGCCAGCGGCCGGCCGGTGATCGCCTACGGCCGCGGCGGCGCGCGGGAGACGGTGGTCGACGAGGAAGAAGCCGCGCGCACCGGGGCCGCGCCCACCGGCCTTTTTTTCCGGGAACAGACGGTCGACTCGCTCGTCGAAGGAATACGGGCGTTCGAGGCGCGCGAACAGGGCTTCGACCCCGCGGCCCTGCGCCGCCGCGCGCTGGAGTTCGACCAGCCGGTGTTCGAGAGCCGGATTCGGGACTACCTCCTGTCGGGGGGCGGGGGCTGGGG
>JACQVU010000105.1 GCA_016209585.1 Planctomycetota bacterium | reverse complement strand
TGCTGCGCGGGCAGTACCGGGTGGACGCGGAGTTGCGCGCCCAACGCGGCACGCGGGTGCTGGATGTTCTCGCCGGCCCGCGGTTCGCCGTCCGCACGACCGACTTTCTCGACGGCGGCGTCGTGGCCCAACCGGCGCGCTGGTCGGGGGCGGCCGGCGCCGCGGCCGCCGCGACGGCCACGCCCGGCGCGGAACCCGGCGAGGCCGCCGGCATGGTCGGCGTGCAGATAGAGGCCACGTCGGCCTGCAATCTCACCTGCCCGCACTGTTACATTTTTAACTACGACCGCCCGGTGGAAGAGCGCAACCTCTCGTGGGAGACCTTCACCGCCGCCGTGGCCGGCGCGCCGCGCCCGTGGCACGCGGACCTCGGCGGCTGGGGCGAGCCGCTGCTGAACCGCGCGATCTACGACATGGTGCGCTGGCTGCGGGATCGCGGCACGCCCGGCGTCATCTTCTCCACTAACGCGGCCCTGCTCACCGAGGATGCCGCCCGGCGCCTCATCGAGGCCGGGTTGACGGACCTGAACGTTTCGATCGACTCCGCCGCCGAGCCCACGCACGAGCGGCTCCGCGAAGGCTCCAACCTGGCGACGGTGAAGCGGAACCTGCGCCGGCTCTCGGACCTGAAGCGCGCTCTGGGCGTGCGCCACCCCAGGGTGCAGACCTCGTTCGTGCTCTCGCGCGAGAACGTCGACGAACTTCCGGCCTTCGTCGAGATGACGGCCGATCTCGGCCTCGACGAAGTGGTGGTCCGCAACCTGATTCCCATGAAGACCGAGGAGATCGGCGACGTGATGTACAGCGGCTTCTACGCCGGCGCGGCCCCCGACGCCGCCCGCCGCGACCGCCGGGTGAGGGAGGCCCGGGAGATCGCCTGGGAGCGCGGCGTGGTGCTCTTCTTCCTCGGTCCGCTGACCATCGACGGGCCGCTGGACCGCTGCTTCTGCAACGCGCTGGACTCCCCGTTCGTCAACGCGGCCGGCGAGGTCTCCCCGTGCTGCTTTCTCGGCCACCCGCTCAACCGCGTGATGCGGGACGGATCGGTGGTCAACCACGGCGTGGTCTCGTTCGGCAACGTGCGAAAGGCGCCGCTTCACGAAATCTGGCGCTCCCCGGACTTCGCCTTGTTCCGCCGCCGCCACGCCGAGGGCACGGCGCCGCAGTGCCGCGATTGCCCCGCCCTCTACCTGTTCCGGCGCTGACCGCCCGGCCAGGAAGCCATGGCGAAGACCGAACTGAGCGAGCGGCGTCTCCTCCCACGGGCCGGCGAGCGCGCCGCGCCGGCGCCCACGCACCTCACGCTGGAGACCAGCGCGGCGTGCAACCTGCGTTGCACAATGTGCTCGCTGGAGGAGTTTTACGCGCCCAAGGGGCTGATGACGCTCGAAACCTTCGAGCGCTGCGCGCCGCTGATTCCCGCGCTCCAGAGCATCGACTTCGGAACCACGGGCGAGAACCTGCTCAACCCCCGTCTCATGACCATGATGGCCCGCGCGCGCGCGATCTCGCCCGGCCTGCACATGCACCTCCAGACCAACGCCACCCTCCTCGACGCCGCCCTCGCGGAGACCCTCGTGGAGTGCGGCCTGGACGTGCTCATCGTCAGCATCGACGCCGCCCGGCCGGAGACCTTCGCCCGCATTCGCCTGGGCGCGCGACTGGACGACGTGATCCAGGCCGTCGAGCGGGTCGCCGCCGCCCGCGAGCGGGCGCGCGCGCGGCGCCCCGCCCTCCACGTCACCTACACGCTCCAGGCCGCCAACCTCGGCGAACTGCCCGACGCCGTGGACCTCGCGGCCCGCCTCGGCGCCAGCCGCCTGAACGTCAACAACGTCGAAGTCTACTCGCCGGAGACGCTCCCGGAGGCGCTCTACCTCTTCCCCCATCCCGACCTCCCCGGCGTCGAGGCTGAAACCCGCGCCCGCGCCCGCGCGAACGCCATCGACCTTCACCTCCCCCTCTTCCATGAGGAGGAAATCGAGCCTTGCCGCTTTCTCGCGCCGGGCGTCTCCTGGGACGGCGAGGTCACCCCCTGCGCGGCGCTCTCCTACCGGCGCCGCTACTTTCACCGCGGCGAGTGGCGCACCGCGCCGCAACGCTCGTTCGGCAACGTGCACCGCGAGGCGCTGCTGGATATCTGGAACTCCGCGCCCTACGTCGCCTTTCGCGCCCATTTCGAGGCCGGCCGTTTCGCGCCGGAATGCCACGGTTGCGCCCGCCGCGACGGCGTCATCTGCGGGTGAGGCGCTTTCACCTGCGCACGCGGCGCTTGATCCTACGGGCCGCGCGCGCTACAACCCCGCGAATGAAGCCTCGCCACGAAGCCTTCCGGTTGTTGTGCGACCTCGAACACCTCCGCATCGTCAAGGGGTGCGGCCCGGCCACCGACGACGTGCGCGCCAAGGCCGCGCGCCTCCTCGCGCTCTGCGAGGAGCAGGGGATGGAGGCGGAGTCCAGCCGTCTCTCCGACCTCCTGCGCGCGGGGGGCGTTCCGGCCGACTATCGCGATCGGCACGGCGTGGCCGGAGTGCGGCGGTTCCAGTCCGCGGGCGGGGCGACGGCCTACCTGGCGCCGGTGGAGACCTTTCCGGACCATGTGAACAACATCTACTTCGTGCGCGACGGCGCCACGCTGACGATGATCGACGCCGGCAGCGGCGCGGCCTTCACGAAGGAAGACCTGGCGCGGGGCATCGAGGTGATCGGCGCGGTCTTTGGCGAGCGCCTGACGCTCGATGACGTGAACCACATCATCCTGACGCACTGCCATATCGATCACTTCGGGAACATCAACAACGTGCGGGGCCGCGCCCAGGTGTGGGTCCACGCCCTCGACGCCAAGGTGCTCTGGAACTACAACGAGCGTCTCGTGGTCTCTTCCAAAGACATGTCCATCTTCCTCCGCCGCGCGGGCATGCCCGACGACGACCGCGAGAAGGCCTTCAGCCTCTACATGGCGGCCAAGAGCATCTTCGACTCCACCCGCGTCGACCAGGTCGTCGAGGACGGCCAGGAGATCATCGCCGGCTACCGCGTCCACCACACGCCCGGCCACAGCGCCGGGCTGATCTGCCTCTCCGTCCACGACCTCCTCTTCACCGCCGACCACGTCCTCTCGCGCATCACCCCGCACGTGCCGCCCGAATTCCTCACCCCCAGCACCGGGCTGGAGCACCACCTGGCCTCGCTTCGTCGCATGGGCGCGCTCCCGGGCGTCACCATCGCGCTGCCGGCGCATGAGGAGCCGATCCCCGATTTCGCCGGGCGCGTGAACGACACCATCGACTTCCACCACCGGCGCCTCGACAAGGTCCTTGAAATCTGCCGGACGCCGCGCACGATGTGGGAGATCACCACCGCCCTCTTCACCACGCGCCTGGTCGGCTACGGCCGCCTCCTGGGGCTTCAGGAGGCCGCGGCCCACGTCGAGTACCTCCAGCAGCGCGGCGCCATCTGCATCGCCAACGTGGACAAGATCGAAAAGTCTGACGACCCCGTCCTCGTCTACCGCGCACGCCAAGTCCCATGCCCCTGACCGTCACCGCTTCCGCCTCCCGCCCGTCCGACGACCCCGCCGCCAAGCGGGTGGCCCGGCTCTTGCGGCGGGCTGGTCACCTCCTGAACCTCGCGGGAGAACTGAGCGTTCGTGTCGCCGGCGACGAGGAGGTCCGTGACCTGCACCGCCGCTACCTCAAAGACAACTCCACCACCGACGTGCTCACCTTCGACCTCCGCGACGACCCCCAAGGCCCCATCCTCTCCGGCGACATGATCATCTCCGCCGACCGCGCCGCGGTGGAGGCCCGCAAGCGCCGCGTCCCGGTGATCGACGAGATGCTTACCTACGCCCTGCACGGTCTCCTCCACCTCCTGGGCCACGACGACGCCACCAAGGACCAGGCCCGCCGCATGGCCGACGAAACCCGCCGGCTGTTCAACATCCTCCGCGGTCCGCCTCCCTGGCGCAGCGTCCTCGCCACCGGCGCCGACCTCATCCTCTACGGCCTTTCCGACTGCCCCCGGTGCCGGCAGGCGCGCCGGCTGACCCGCCGCATGAACCTGGCGGTGGAAGAGCGCGACATCCTGCGCCAGCCTCCCACCAAGGTGGTGCTGACGGAGGCGCTGCGCGGCCGCGAGCCGGTGGAGGCGCTCGACCCGCGCCATCCCGCCTTCGCCGCCCGCGGCTACGACCGGAATCCTCCCGGCAAGTTCGCCACCCTGGGCCTCATGCTGGCCGAGCCAGACCTCATTCATCGGCCGATGATCGTCGCCCGCCGCGGCTTCTCCTTCGGCTTCGACCCGAAGCGGATCAAGGAGTTCCTCCACGCCCGCTTCCCCGACAAGGCCGCCCCCGCGTCCGACGATCCACCGGGCGAATGAGGCTCCTCTTCGTCGCGCACGACTTTCCCCCCGATCGCGTCGGCGGCGTGGAGGTCTTCCTCCGCGGCGTGGCCCGGGAGTTCGTCCGTCGCGGCCACGACGTCACCATCCTGTGCGGCCGGGAAGGCCCCGTCCGCGGCCCGTCCCGCGCGGAGGACCAGTCTCACGCCCTCCCCGGAGCGCGGGTCGTGCGCCTTTACCGTGGCCGCGCGGACGCCGGCCTCGCCGGACGCTGGCCCCTGCTCCGCACCTTTCGCCACGCCGGCGTCGCCCGCCTGTTCCGGCGGGTTGTCGCCTCCCTCAAGCCCGACGTCATCCACCTCCACCACACGCTCCATCTCGCCGCCGCCGTCGCCGACGTGGCTCTCTCAGCCGCGCCGACGCTGCTCACCGTCCACGACCACTGGTTCTTCTGCCAGCGCCTCACCCTCACCCACGCCGACGGCCGCGCCTGCGACGGGCCGGGCGACGGCAGCCGCTGCTCCCCCTGCCTCGCCGCCGGCCCTTCCGGGCCACTCGGCCGCCTGCCGCCGATGGCTGCGCGGCTCCTGCTCCGCCTGGCGCGGCCGCCGGCGCTGACCCGCATGCGCACCGCGGAACACCGGGCGCTCCTGCGCCGATTTCCAGTCGTCACCCACCCGGCCCACTTTCAACGAGCGATGCTGCTGGCGGCCGGCGTTCCCGCGCGGCGGCTTCGGCTGGTGCCCTACGGCGTGGACCTGGGGGCTGAGGTTGGGGGCCGGGGG
>JACQVU010000111.1 GCA_016209585.1 Planctomycetota bacterium | reverse complement strand
CGCCCCCGCCGCCACGACACCGGGGACGGACCGGGCGGCGGCACGGATCGACGTTCCGCGGCTTTGCGCGCGGATCGAGGGGGGATATCGCATCTCCCGCCAGGAGGCTCGCGCCCTGGTCGAAGCGGACCTCGCCGACCTCCTCGCCGGGGCCAACCGTCTGCGGGCGTTCTTCCGGGGCGACGTGGTCGAGTTCTGCTCCATCGTCAACGCCAAGAGCGGCCGGTGTGAGCAGGACTGCGGCTTCTGCGCGCAGTCGGCCCACCACGAGACCACCGCGCCCAAGTATGACTTCGTCGGCGCCGAGACCATCGTGTCCGCCTATCACGACGCGGCGAATCGCGGCGCCCACCGTTTCGGCATCATCATGGCCGGGGGCAAGACGCGCGAGGAGTTGCAGGCCGAGGTGCGGCGCGTGGTCACGGCCCACCAGCACGACCGCAAGACCACGTGGTGCGCCTCGCTGGGCATGCTGGAGCGCGACGAGATCGCCGCGCTGAAGGAGGCCGGGGTCACCCGCGTGCACCACAACCTGGAGACGTCGCGCCGCCATTTCCCCAACGTCATCACGACCCACACGTTCGACGACCGCTGCCGCACCGTGCGCGCCGCCAAGGCGGCCGGCATGTCGGTCTGCAGCGGGGGCATCGTCGGCATGGGCGAGGACTGGGAGGACCGCATCGACCTGGCGTTCACGCTCCGCGAACTGGAGGTCGACAGCGTGCCGGTGAACTTCCTCAACGCCATCGAGGGGACGCGGCTGGAAGAGGCCAACGCCCGGTTCCCGCTCACCCCCGAGGCGTGCCTGCGGGTCGTCGCGCTCTTCCGGTTCATCTATCCCGAACCGGAAATCCGCACGGCCGGCGGGCGAGAGAAGCACCTCGGTGAGTGGCAGGCGCTCATGTTCTACGCCGGGGCCGACGCCTCGCTGATCGGCAACTACCTGACCACCTACGGCCGGCCGCCGGAGGAAGACGTGGCGCTGGTGCGCGACCTTGGCCTGCGGCTCAAGTTCGACGACGAACTGCGGCCGTCCGGCGCGCGCACCCCCCCGCGGTCGGCGCTGCCCGCGCACCCCGGCCCCACGCCGCGCGCGCGTTCGTAGCACGCCGACCATCGAACCACCAATGGACGCGAAGAAACACGAATGAAGAGCCGGGCCGGTTCGGGACCCCCTCCTTGGTGTTCATTGGTGTCCATTCGTGGTTCCCTCCGCCGTTTTTCCTTTGGTCGCGGCGCCGGCCCGCCGCGTCCTCCGTTTCCTCCGTAGTGAGCCCCCGCGGTTTGCACGGCGCGCCGGCGCGTGGCTCTTCGCCGCCTGGGCCGCGTTCCTGGCCGGATGCGACCTGGACTACAGCGAGATCGTCACCCTCTCGCTCTTCGGCGGCGGCGCCATCGAGGCGCGCCTCACGCTCCCCGAGGCCGCCGCTACGGCCGGCGCGACGCCGTTCGCGCTCACCCGCGAAGAGTTCGGAAAGCGATTGGCTCCGGCGGGCGCGCGGATCGAGGAGTTCTCCGCGACCACCGACGGGGGCGCGCGCACGGTGCGGTTCCGGGCCTCGTTCGACGACGCCGCGGCGCTCGCACGCGCCGACCTGGGGGCACAGTGGGCGCAGACGGTGTTGGTCACCCGCGACGACAACGGCGACTACCGCCTCGTGCGGACGGTGCGCGCGGGCGGCGCGGGGGCGCTGGTTCCCGCGCGGTTCGTGTTGCGGGTTCCCACGCGCATCGTGCCCGGGGAGGGGACGAACGGCGACATCATCGACCCGCGCACGGTGGTTTGGGCGCCGCCGCCGGGAACGGCGTTCGTACAGGGGTACGAGATGCGCGCGGTCATCGCCGGGCCGCGCTACTTCCTGCCGCATGGGATCTTCGGCCTCCTCGCCGCCGCGCTCGCCGCGCTGTTCTGGCGTCGGCGTCGTGGCCGGAAACGGAGCCTGGCCGGGAAGCGGCGCGATTCGTAGGGCCATCTCCCGTTCGCGCCCGCGATCGGCCGGGGAACACGGTGGCCTGCCGATCTCTTGCGCGCGCCCAGGCGCACGTGGCCACCGGCGAGAAAACCTGGCCCCGTGCCGGGCGTGAAGCGGATTACACCCTGTTTTCCTGGCTGGCCCCTTGACCGGCGGTGAACGCACGGTAGCATCCACGAAGGAGTGAGGGCTTGGCGCGGGAGAAAGTGACCGCCGTGGAGGCGGACGCTCGTGATGAACCCCCGCGCGGTATTCGGTTTGCTCGCGCCGCTCAGCCTTGGCTTGGCGATCTTCGCCGGCACCGGGTGCGTGCTGCTGCTTTTCCCGGAGCCTGGCGATCACAAGCCGCCGCCGCCGCCGCCGCCTGCTCCGGCGCCTCAAGCCTCGGTAGAGGCGAACTACTCCTGGAGCGCCCTGTACGGGGACAACTGGGTGGCGTACGACTCGCTTTCCACCATCCCGCCCATCGACGAATCCAGGCGGTGGTGGCCGAAGACCGACTCCCGCGCCATGTTGCTCGGCACGCGAGACCCAGAGGCGGTGCGCCTGCGTTTCTCTCCCCTCCCCGGTCCGGGCCAAGGCGGCTTCGAGTGGGACGGCATCATCAACTACCGCGGAGCGACCGGGGAGGTTCTGCGCCCGCCCGAGGTGCAGGAGTCCTGCTCCGTTCCCGACTTCGCGATCCTGGCGCCCCCGCCCGGCGCCGACCGGGTTCCCGCCATAGACAACGCGCCGTTCGTGCAGGTCCAGGAAGGGGCGGCACGCGAGGCGTTCGAGGCGCGGCTCATCTTCCCCGATCCCCTGGATCACCTTTTCGTTGCGTTCAGCCGCCGCGATGGGCTTCCCCCGCCTTCCGTGGCGGCAACGGCGCCGGCCGAAGGCGCCCGCGTGGACTGGTGGGCGCGCACCGGCGAGCGGCTGCAGATCACGTTCACGTTCGACCAGGAGATGGTCGTCGAAACTCCGTTCCCGATGTTCGTCGTGCGCCACACGCTGGGCGTGCCCATCGAGCCGGAACTGGCCGGGAGACAACTGGCGATTCGCTTCACCGGCCCGATCCCCGCCGGGCCGCACCAGGTGACGTTGAATCCGCCGGGTTTCGCGCCGCTGCTGCGCTCGATCTCCGGGCGGGTCCTGGCGCCCTTCACGCTCAACTTCGAGGCGGGCTGAACCCGCCGCCACCCCCAAGGAAACCCCATGGGCATTCCCCGATGGCCGCGCAAGTCGCTGCTCTGCTTGGCAGCTGCGGGCGCGTTGGCGTCGCTCTGTTCCTGCGTCACGATGTCGTCGTTCGAAGAACATGCCCAGGTGGAACTGGAGCGCGAAGGGCTGCCCGTCCCGCACGAGGAAACCGTGAACCCGGCCGTTGCCGGGGTGCTCAACGGCTTCTTCGGCATCGGAAGCTGTCACCTCGCCGCCGAGAGCGGCAACTGGCACATGGCGCTGGTGGCCGTGTTCGAGGTGTTCACGTGGCCGTTCTCCGTGCCCTTCGCCGTCCCGCAGGCGGTGATCGACGCGAACACCATTAACGTGCAGCAGTCGCTCCTCTACTACGGCTATGGGCCGGGCGTGACGGCGCGCAAGAGCGCCCAGCAGAAGCCGCGCGAGACCTGGCGCGCCTCTTCCGCCCACTCGGAGGAACAGGCCTGGCGGAAGGCTGAGGAAGCCTGGCGAAAAGCCGAAGAGGCCTGGAGGCGGGCACAAGAGGCTTCACGGAACGGGGCGAAAGAAAGGACAACCCCCGCGACCGGCGAAGAGCAAAAGGAGATGCCGCCGAAGGAAACCCCGCCGGCAAGCCCACCCGCGACCGGCGCCCCCGTGGAGAGCGCGCCGGCTCCCGCGCCGGCCGCGCCCCCCGTTGGCCTTCCCGCGAGCGAGGGGAAATGATCGCTTCCGCCCAGACAAGCGCGACGCCCAGCCGCCGGCGGCGGAGGTGGGTTCTCACGTCGCTGCTTTTCTGCGCGGCGGCGGGCATGGGAGGCGAATGCCAGAAGCGGTCCAACCACACGGTATCCTCCCCCCCGCCGGGAGGCTACGAGTGGGACGCGCGGGCCATGGAGCGTGACGCCGGGTTGCTGATGCTGGAGGTTCCTCCGGTCAGTTCGCCTTCGCTCCGCAACTCCCGGCCGTGGGAGCAGCGTCGCATGGAATCGCGCGTCGTGCCTGCCGTGGGCAACGTGCAGATGATCCAGGTCGAGTTGCGCCACGAGCGGTTTTTGGGTGGGGGAGCCGGTTTTGAATGGGACGGCGTCGTGAACTTCCGTCCCCAAACCGGTGAGGTTCTGGGTTCGCCGGAGATCATCGAACCGCGCTACCAGTTCGTCTACGCCCCAAGCCACGGCTCGCTTGAGGCCCTGCGCCCCGCGCCGAAAGACGCCGAACTGGCAGCCATCGACAACCAGCCCTACGTCTTCGACAACGCCGACCACGCGGGGCGCGACTCGTTCGCGCTGCTGCGCTTCTCGCAACGGGTGGAGAGGCTCTTCTTCGCCTTCAGCCAGCGCGACGGCCTGCCCCCGCCATCGGTCAAGGCCACGACGCCGGCGCAAGGGGCCGGCGTGGATTGGTGGCGGGCCACGGGCGAGAGGCTGGAGGTGATTTTTGACTTCGACCTCGACATGGCGGCCGAGGTTCCGTTCCCCGATTTCGTCGTCAAGCACACGCTGGCGGTTCCCGTTCAAACGAAGTTGTCGGGCAAGCGGCTGACGCTGGGCTTCCTGGGGCCGATCAGCGCCGGGCCGCACCAGGTGACGCTGAACCCGGCGGGCTACGCGCCGCTGCTGCGTTCGACTTCGGGCCGGGTGCTCGCGCCGTTCTCGCTCACGTTCGAGGTGCGGTGATGGCGTCGCGTCGTCGCTCGCTTCCCCTCTCAACCGTAAAGGGATCGCTGGCGGCGGCTGCCAGCGCCGGGCTGATCCTGGCGTTCGCCTTGGCGTGCACGAAGCCATGTCCCCACTGTCCCGGACCCGTTCCCTGGGGGCCGGGGTATGCCTGGTCGCTGGAGGCCGTGCCGTGCGAGTGCGTGAAAGGGTCCATCGACTGGTGGGCGTTGCCCGTCACGGGACCGCAGGTCCGCAATAGGACCACGTCGCGCGTAATTCAAGCCACCGGCGACGTTCGGGAGGCGGAAATCTACCTCTATAGTGATCCCCAAGTCGGTGGCGGCAAGGGGTTCGAGTGGGACGGCGTGGTGAACTTCGAACGACTGAGCGGCCGCATTCTCAGTTACCCGGAGGTGCGCCCGCCCTATCTCCCTATTGGTCGCTTCCGTTACTACTACTACCTGGAACAATCGACCGCCACCACGCCCCCCGTCGCCGGGGAACGCACGGAGTACGTTCCCATCAGCCCCTTCCCAACGGCGGAGGAGTTGCCGCTCGTCGACAACCAGCCCTACGTTCACGTGAATGACGCCAACAACTGGAACTTCGCGGCGCTCCTGGTCTTCCCGGGCCGCGTGGACAGCCTCTTCGTCGCCTTCAGCCAGCGCGACGGCCTGCCGCCGCCTTCCGTCACGGCGAGCGAGCCGCTGGCCGGGGCTGCCGTGGACTGGTGGCGGCGGGCGGGCGACAAGTTGCAAGTGGTGTTCGATTTCGATCAGGAGATGGTGTGCGAGTCACCTTTTCCCAACTTCGTCGTGAGCCACACGCTGGCGGTTCCGGTGACGTTCGATCTTTCGGAGAAGCGTCTGACCATCGCCTTCCAGGGACCGATTGACGCCGGGCCGCACCAGGTGACGTTGAATCCGCCGGGTTTCGCGCCGCTGCTGCGTTCGGCCTCCGGGCGGGTGTTGGCGCCCTTCACGCTCAACTTCGAGGTGAGGTGACAGGGAGGCGCGCCCGCATCGGATGGGCGCGGGTGGTCAAGGTCGCGGGCCGGCTTGCCGATGAGAGGAAGGCCCGCTGGACGCGGCGCGAGGCGACGGGTGTAGCGGGGGGCGCTCGCCACTGACCGAGATCGACACCAACGTCCGCCCCCTTACCGCTTCGTCACCCGCCGCCCCTGGGCGCTGAAAGGCGCCGCGGCGCCACGTCGCGCGGGCCAGTCCGGGTTCCCTTCCCGCGCACCCCGGTTGCCGTCCGGGGTGCCTCTTTTCTTGGGGGTCGGGGGTTGGGGGTCAGGCGGAGTACCGCGGTGTTGGGTGT